>CAKOVW010000016.1 GCA_934122125.1 uncultured Clostridia bacterium
ATCTAAAGCCTTACGTGCAGCAGAGTTTGAATCAGACAAGCCACCAGCAAATTTTGTAAAATCATATTTTTTAGTTTTTTGAACTTCTTTATACTTTGCTTCCATAAAGTCAACTTTACCTTTATTAACTGCACTCTTTCCACCTAGATCTTTAATCTTATAAATAACCTGTTTACCCTTTAATGACATTATTTTGCCTTTAGCAAAATTTGGCTTCCATTTGAATTGGATACCGCCTTTTTTAGGATCGTATTCAACCTTATCAGTATTATAGCTATCACTCCATGTCCATTCTCTCTTATCTTGCATTGCTGTTTCCCACCACTCAACATCTTCAGGTGTAGCATTACCAAAGATTATTTTATTAACTGTATTTGAAAGAATTAAGTTTTTATAATAATCTCCTCTAGGGTCAGCTGATAAATCACCTTTTAATTGAGTCAAGTTTTGAGAATCTAACACAGTTGCAACATTATATTTTCTGTATAATGTATATATAGGTTCAGTAGCTTTACAAATATATGCAGGAAAATCATCAATATATAAGAAGTGAGGAATACGAGTGCTATCATTTCCTGGTCTAGAAAGAATAGCTTGTTGCATTAATAGTAAGAAGAATAAACCAAATGCTTTATGAGCGGTTTCTCCTAAATCACCTCTACGAGTACATACTAATGTTACTTGACCTTCAGATAGTATTTTTTCATAATCTAAGTTATTTGATCGGTTACACAATACTGCTTTTACACCTGGGTAACGTAGTAAGTTATCAATTTGAGAAGAAGCAGTAGTTACTGAACGTTTTGTATTTAATAAATTAGAACTATCAGGATAGAAACTATTTTCAAAGTATCTAATTAAAATACGATATTTTTCTGCAAATTCTGGAATTTGTTTCATTTTTTCAACGTAATCTGTAACTAAATTAAAATCTGTAAGGAAATCTAAAACATCCTCTAAGTTAGGCAATAAACCATCATGCTCCAAAGGATACATTTCTTTTAATAAAATAGATACATTTTCTATTATTTGAACAGCTTCATTTTCTCTAAAAGCAAGTTCTGTATCTGGCCTACTGCTAATGAATAATCCTTTTAATACAGAAGATACTGCTAACCCTGTCTTTATAGGGTCTTTATATATAAATGGGTTCAAACCAGGTGAATCTGTACGATTTGGATCAACTATATTAACTGGAATATGAAAATTTTCAGCTACTTTGGCAATTTTATTTACAGATTCAATTTCTGCTGAAACATAAGTAATACCCATGTTGCGGTAAATAATTTTATTACCAGAGCTTGAAATTATCATTTTTTTCATATAATTTTTATATGTATCTAATTTATCTTCTTTAGGAACTAACATATCTAAAGAAAAGTGCTCATTTATATAATCGTTATCATATGGGCAATTTAATGAAGCTAAGCCAGTTCTCAACGCTGTAAAGCCCATTTCTTTTGAAACTTCTTTAAAGAAAGATTTTCTTTCAATATCTCTTGCAAGCATTGGTTCATAAATCATAGAAGTTTTACCAGATCCAGAAACACCAACAACTAATAATGACTCATAACGTTTCTTTTCTGGCATGCATATATCTTCGCCACTTTCACTATCCATACAAACTTTTACTTCACAAGTATAAACTCCATGAGCTTCTTTATCAGAAGTTAGTTTTATACCACCATAATCAAATATTGAATCACGAATATCTTTAACATCATTAATACTAAAAATAAGCCATTTAATTACTTTATAAAAAGTAACAAGTGGTATATATACACCTATTGCTGTAAAAGCAGGTTTAAATAAGTAGAAGAAATCTCGTGCAAGTTCTGGATAATTTGGTAAAGACAAAAGATTTACCCATACTACTTGATTTAACCATTGAACTACAGCAGACACTATTAAGATATAAAATGATACTATAAATGTATGGAAAAATCTTAATTTGTTAACATCTGCTTTAGCAAATTTAGAACCACCTGAAAAGAAAAATGCAAAAGCTAAGCAAGCAAAAGCAAAAAAGTACTGTATTGGTCCCCAATAACTAAAGCCTACACCTGTAAAAATTATAAACAATAATTCCATCAATCTATCTACTAAAATATATGCAGATATAAGAGTTAGAATATATGTCATAAATGTATTTCTATCTGTTTTTAAAACTTTTAAAAATTTATCAAAGAGTTTCAAAAAATTCACCACTTTCATTTTTAAATCTATACTACTATATTATCCTATAAAATCGCGAAAATTACAAGGGTTTTTGCGAAAAATGTAGAAAAACTATAAAAAATTCTTCTTATAAAATAAAAGTAATAATAATACTTTTAATGGTATATGTATGTAAAAGAAGAGGGTTGTATGAAAGTAAAAAAAGAAAGTTTTATGAAAGGTGTTTTGGTTTTAATGATTTCACAAATACTAATCAAAGCACTAGGTCTTATTTATAAACTATATTTAACAAATAGAGATGGGTTTGGTGATAAAGGAAACGCTATATATGGCAGTGGGTTTCAAATATATGCATTATTTTTAACAATATCATCAGTTGGAATACCAGGAGCATTGTCAAAATTAGTTTCAGAAAGAGTGGCAATAGGGGATACAAAAGGAGCACATAGAATTTTCAAAATAGCTTTTGTAACATTTGGATTAATCGGTTTTATAAGCAGTTGTATTTTATTTTTAGGAGCAGGATATATTTCAAATACTCTACTACAAATACCAGAAGCAGAAATGACATTAGTAGCACTTTCTCCATCAATATTTTTTGTTTCAATATCATGTGTAATAAAAGGATATTTCACAGGCAGAGAAAACTTGAAAGTAACAGCAAATGCACATACTTTAGAACAATTTTTTAAAACAGTGCTTTCAGTAATAATAGTAGAATTTATTGCTATGACAACAGGAGCTGATACTGTAATAATGGCGGCAGGAGCTAATTTGGCTACTACTTTAGCAACAATACTTTGCTTTTTATATTTATATAAATATTATGCAAAAATGAGAAAAGAAATTGCCTGGGAGCTAAAAAGAGGCAGAAACTATAAACCAACTAGAATATTAAAAACAATAAAACAAATATTATCAGTTTCAATACCTATGTCAATGAGTGCAATATTAGGTACAGTAAATAAAAATATAGATTCGATGACAGTAGTAAGAGGACTAAAGAGCTTTTTAACAGAAGAACAGGCAAAAATTCAGTATGGAATTTTAAGTGGAAAAGTAGATACTTTAGTTACACTGCCAATGTCATTAAATATTGCATTTGCAACAGCCTTAGTGCCATCAATTTCATCATCAAAGGCAATAGGAGATATAGCAACAGTAAGAAAAAGAGTTTCTTTTTCAATGCTTGTATCAATTTTAATTGGGATGCCATGTATGTTAGCAATGATAATATTTGCAAAACAAATTTTAGAATTATTATTTCCAAATGCAACAGCAGGAGCATTTATATATCAAACTAGCTGCTTAAGCATAATTTTTATTGTATTAGAACAAATAATTAGTGGAGCATTACATGGATTAGGAAAAGTATTTGCTCCAGCAATTGCACTAAGTATAGGAGTAGGAGTTAAGTTGATTTTAAACTTATATTTGGTTCCAATAGATACAAATACATTTATTTTAGGAGGAACAGCAGGTGCAGCAATAGCAACAGTTATTTGCCATGCAATAGCAGTAACTATTGAATTTAAAATCTTAAATAAAAACATAAACTTAAAGTTAAATAAAAGTAAGTTTATAATAAAACCTATATTAGCTAGCATGATTATGGGAATAATAGCATATGTATTTTATATGATAATGCTACCAACTATTGGTAGCAAATTAGCAACATTATTATCACTTTTAATATGCTTTATAATTTATATAATTCTTATAATTCTACTAAAAATATTTTCAAAAGAAGAAATTTTTATGATACCATTTGGCAAAAAAATATATTATTTTTTAGAAAAGCTGGGGCTGTATGGAAACAGCTGAAACAGTATCAAAATCAGTACTTTGCTAAATAAAAAATTACCAAAGTACTGAAAAATGTAAACTTTTAAATAAAAAAATAAATAAAAAAAGAAGGATTTTAAATAAAAATGGCGAATAATGATATTAGTAAACAATATGTTTACAGATTTTAAAATCTTATAGGAGGTAATTTATAATGAACAAATCAGAATTAATCGCAGCTATGGCAGCAAAAACAGGAGAAACAAAAAAAGACGCAGAGGCATCATTAAACGCATTCGTTAGTGTTATAACAGATGCATTAGTAAAAGGAGATAAAGTTCAATTAGTTGGATTTGGTTCTTTTGAAGTAAGAAAAAGAGCTGCTAGAAAAGGTAGAAACCCACAAACTAAAGAAGAAATCAAAATACCAGCATCTAAAGCACCTGTATTCAAAGCAGGAAAGGCTTTAAAAGAATTAGTAAATAAAAAATAATTTGAAATTTATATAAATTATATGAATTCATATCAAAAGATGTAGAATTAATCTACATCTTTTTTTTATAAAAATATTCTAATTAATTTATTGTTGTGATATAATGCAAACAAATATATAAGGTGGAGGGAATAAATGTATAGAAATACATATGTAGAAATTAATATTGACAATTTACAAAATAATGTTAAAGAAATTGTTAGAAAATATCCAGAATATGATTACTATTTTGCCGTAGTAAAAGGCAATGCATATGGACATAGTGATAAAATTTGCAAATATTTAATAGAAAGAGGAATAAACTACTTTGCAATATCTTCATTAGAAGAAGCAATTAGTTTGCGAAAAGATGGAATAAAAACTCCTATTTTATGCCTAGAACCAATAGGATTAGAATATATTCAAAAATGTATTGACAATGATATTACAATAACAGTACATGACTATGAGTACTTCAAAAAATTGCAAAAAATAGATATAAAAAAACCATTAAAGGTGCATATAAAAATAGATAGTGGACTTTGCAGGCTAGGTTTATATGACAAAATGCAAGTAAAAGAAGTAGTAGAAGAATTAAGAAAAAAGCCTAATGTGATAGTAGAGGGGATTTTCACACACTTTGCTACTGATGGAATTTATGATGTTTCATGGGACAACCAATATGCAAAATTTCAAGAACTAACTTCAGAAATAGACTTAATGAAAATTCCAATTGTACATTTAGGAAGAAGCCAAACTTTATTAAATCATAATAAAATTCCTTTTGCAAATGGAATTAGATTGGGAATAATACTATATGGATATAATACTACTCCAAAGCCATTACCAAATGATTTTATAAATAAATTAAGAAAATTAAAAAGAAAATTATATAACAGAAAACATCATATTAGTAAAACAATAACAGATGTCGACATCAAACTAAAACCAGCATTTTCATTATATAGTGAGGTAATTCAAGTAAAACAAATTAAAAAAGGAAGTTTTGTTGGCTATGGTAGAATTTATGAAGCACCAGAAGATATGTATGTAGCAATTATACCAATAGGATATGCTGATGGATTTAGCAGAAGAAATCAAGAAAGACCAATATCTATAAATGGAAAAAGGTATTCTTTAATTGGAGCAATTAACATGGGAATGATAATTGCAAAAGTAGATGAGAGTGTAAAAGTAGGAGATAAAGTTACTTTAATAGGAGAAGACCTACCAATGTTAGAAGCGGCTAAATATATGGGAACAAGTATATATGAGGGCTCTTGCATGATAAACGATTGGGTTCCTAGAGTTCTTGTAAGAGATGGAGAAGTAGTTGAAATAGACGAAAGAAAGTAAGGAGGAAGAATAACATATGGACTTTGATGTACTTATATTAGGAAGCGACTTTAATGCATATTTTATGTCAAGATGCTATCATGAACTATACAATAAAAAAGTTGATGTAATTAGCAAAAGAGCGATAGGAGTTGTTTCATATAGCAAAATTGTTAATTTCAAAGAAGTTGCCAATTTTGAGGATTCCAAAGTTTTTGTAAAAACCTTAAATGAATATGCAAAACAAAGTGATAAAGAAAAAATAGTATTAGTTGGAACAAGTGATGAGTTAGTAAGACTAATAATTGAAAATCAAGGTGAACTAGATAGCAAATATGTTCATAATTATCCAAGTCTAGAAATATTAAATAAAATATTAGTAAAAGATACTTTTTATCAAACTTTTGACAATTGCGAATTTGCAATACCAAAAACATATGTGTATACATGTAATGCAAACCAACCTATAGATGAAGAAAAAGTAAAACAACTAATGTACCCATTAATTGTAAAACCAGGAAATAATATTGAATATCACAATCATAAATTTGATGGAATGTTTAAAGTATTTAAAGTACATTCTAGAGAAGAGCTACAAGATGTAATAAATAAAATTGAAAAATCAGGATATAAAAGTAACTTGGTTATACAAGAATTTATACCAGGTGATGATTGTGCTTTATTTGACTGTCAATTTTATTGTAGTAAAGATAAAAAGGTACAGTTAATGGCATTTGCACAAATTGGGCTACAAGAAAGAAATCCAGGAGGAATAGGAAATTGCACACTATTAGTAAATGGATTTAATGAACATGGATATGATGAAAAAATAATTGAACCATTAAAAAAATTTATGGAAAGAATTGGCTACCAAGGATTTGCAGAAATTGATTTAAAATATGATAGCAGAGATGGAAAATATAAAGTATTAGAAATAAATCCCAGACAAGCTAGATGTAGCTATTATTTAGCTGCTGGAGGACATAACTTAATTAAATATTTAGTAGATGATTTAATATACCATAAAGAAAAAGAATTTACTTTAATGAGAAACGAAGTGGCACTAAGTTTTGTTCCTAAAAGTGTAATAAAAAAATATGTAACAAGTGAGCCATTGAGAAATGAGGCTTTAAAATTAGCAAAACAGGGTAAAATGGTAAATCCTTTAAAATATAAAAAAGATGGAAGTTTAAAAAGAAAATTATACTTAATAATGAAAGACATAAATTATAAAAAGAAATATAAGAAATTAAGTTGGTAAAAATAGAAAATTGAGTTTGGACATATAATCTAAAAATTTTTATATATTGTTATTGTATTAGTGAAAAAGGAACCCTGTTTATAAACAGAGTTCCTTTCCAATCTACTGGTTGCTTCATTTCTACTAAATTCATTTAAAACCTTCAACACAATTATTATTGCTTAATAAAAAAGAACCATACAAAATATTGATTTTTCAATATTTGTATGGTTTTTCGTTTATGGTGCAGATGGCCATTGAAGCGAAAATAAATGATTTTTATTATAACTACAATACATTCATGTAGCATTTTAAGTACCACTTCAAATTCATTCTAAAGAAAACCATTTACATAATATGAACAGTAAATTATTATTGGATAGTAATATCATTTTTCTATTGCATTATTTTATATAAATTAATTATTAATATTTAGAATAAAAATTTTTTCAAAGAATATAATAATAATAGTATTGACTATAATATATTTTTATATTATAATTAATATAGCTTATAAGCAGTAATTTGATGATTTCATTAGTATAATGAACACCAATAAAAATCCCTAGAGTGCAAGTCTAGGGATTTTTTGTGACTAATCTTCAAATTCCTTTAAAATTAAAAGAATGAAAATTAATGCAAGTAATTTGATGATTTTTTTCATTTGTATAAATCTCGCCACCTTTCTACCTTTAAGAGAAAGGCAATTTTAATTATAAGATATTTTGTAAAGTCTGTCTATATATTTTTACATATTACATTATTTTTTGTATGTAAATAAATCACTAACGTTACAATTAAACAATTGACACATTTGTATTATTTCAGAAGTTTTTATATCTTTCACTTTTCCAAAATAATAATCATTTACTCTTTTATAGTTCCAATCCAAATATAGTCTCATTTTGTATCTTGAAATCTTATTCTTTTCTAATAGTTCCTTTATATGAAATACAATCATAAATAACACCTCTATCTATTTTTAGACTATTATAATTGACATATAAACTAACTTATAGTATCATATTACATATAGCCATAATTAATATGCACTATAACACACTGAAATATACAGACTTTTAAACTAAAAATATACAGATAATTTATAAATGATATTGTAATATTATATGTGCTATAGTTTCTATCATAAGTGCAATTTTCATCTATGCTATAGGAGAAGGATTACAATTATTACAACAAGTTGTAAATAATACTAATAAAAATATTGAATAAAAAGGAGGATATTTACTATGAAAACAAAAAGAATAAAGGACTATGAAGGAAACATGGTGGCATATACATTAAAATTTATAGCCGTAGTATGTATAATTATAAGTGCGATAAGTGCTTATTCAGAAGAAAAAATTATAACTATAGTAGTTGGAGCAATTGTAGGAACATTTACCTATTCTATAGGAGAGATAATAGAAATACTTGATGCTAGTAGAGAAAATTCAGAACACTTTAGAATTTATATAGAAGAATTAAAGAAAAATGAGAAAGAATTGTTAAATAAAAAGTAAAAGGAAGTGATATTACACGAAAGACATATATTGATATTACAATGGATTTTATTAATGAAGAATTAGATAAAATTGCTTAACAAAAATGTCTATTGCATTACAATTGCATTACTTTCATAAAAAAGAACCATACAAAACATTGATTTCTCAATACTTGTATGGTTTTTCATTTATGGTGCAGATGGCCGGAATCGAACCGGCACGGTTTATTCAACCGCAGGATTTTAAGTCCTGTGCGTCTGCCAGTTCCGCCACATCTGCATTTATTTGAACTGACAATACTTATTTTACTATGAAATAATCTTTTTTGTCAATACATATTTGATAAATTTATAAAAAATATTTTTAAATTTATATAACAAATAAAATTTTATGAAAGAGTATTAAAAATAAGTAGTTTAACAATTAAAAGTAAAAAAATAATTATTATAATTATAAAATTTCGACAATAAATGTCGAATCCTGTCATACGATTTTTCTTGCTATTTTTGTTTTATGATATATAATAGAAATTACACCAATGAAAAGGAGGGGAATATACATTGGAAAGATCCATCAAAATATATGGAAATACTGAAATTGATAACAAAGGAGAAGCAATACCATACAATCCCATAAAATTGGAGTACTACAAAACATATAGCGATAAAAATCAAAAGCCATATGGAATAGGAGTAATAAAAACATGGAATAATGAAGTGGAAACAGATATTGAAAAACGAGAATTCAATCATATATTTAGTAAAGAAAATGAAGCTGATAATATGCTTGAATTATTGCTAAAAAATAAAGTTACACCAATTACTTTGAAAGATATTTTAGAAGATTTTGTATTAGTATAAAAATAGGGGGCACTTAAAAATATTGGACTATACCAATATTTTTGAGTGCTTTACTTATTGTATAGGAAAATACAAAATTATATACTTAAATCTAACAAATTTTATAAAATGTGCTAAATTACTTGAAGTTTTGTGCGTTTTGAAATAAAATAGAAATGTGAAAAGTGAGGTTGAAATATGTCGAACTATGAAGAATATTATAAAGAAAGTATAGAAGTATTGACAAAATATATTACAAAGACTAAAATTATACCTACAGAGAAAGAATGGAATAAGATAGCTATAAATGATAACTACTTAACGACACCTACGATAAGCTATATTTCAGGGATGAAATTTCCAGAACTATGTAAAAAAATATATAAAGAAGTAAAAAAAGGAGAAATGAAAAAATGAACGTTTGGCATGATATAAGAAAAGAAAGAATACAAAAAGATGATTTTATTTCAGTAGTTGAAATAAGTAAAAACGGAAGAAACAAGTATGAATTAGATAAGGAAACAGGAAGACTTAAACTAGATAGAGTGTTATATACATCAACACACTACCCAGCAAACTATGGATTTATACCAAGAACATATGCAGAAGACCATGACCCATTAGATGTTTTAGTTTTATGTCAAGAAGAAATTGTACCTTTAACATTAGTAGAATGTTACCCTATTGGAGTATTAATAATGACAGATAATAATGAAGAAGATGAAAAAATTATTGCAATATGCAAAAAAGATCCATTTTTAAATTGTTATCAAGACATAGAAGAACTACCACATCAAATTTCTTTAGAAATAAAGCACTTCTTTGAAGTATATAAACAATTGGAAGGAAAACAAACAACAGTTGATAAAATACTAGGAAGAGAAGATGCAGAAAAAATAATTGAAAAATGTATGAAAAGGTATGAGGAAAAATTTGGCGATCAAAGGAAATAAGTAATGTTTGAAAAAATAGTTTTTAATGTATTGGCATTAGCACTTTTTACAATCACAGTTTTAAAATTAATAAGAAAAAATGACACGAGTTACATATATGTATTAATACTAGAATTTATAGGAATTTCTATTAATTTTATAGAATTACTATTTACAGTAAAATTAAATTGGTTTTTAAAAATACTTATTTATGTATTTTCAATAATTATACCAGGAATAATTTTATGGATAGAAAAAAGCAAAAAAATAGATTTTCCAGAGATGTTTAATGTAACTGTTGCAAAAATTTTAAATAAACTTGGAAAACAAGAACAAGCCAAAGAACTAATATCAAATTTCTTAGATAAAAATCCTAATAGCTATATTTCACACAAATTGTTAGCAGAATTTTATGAAAAACAAGAAAATTATGAAGCGGCAATAAGTGAATATATGAGAGTTACAGACTTAAAACAAAATGATTTTGTGTCTGCATATAAACTTTGTGAAGTACTTAATAAAAATAAGCAAAACGAAGAAGCTATTAATGTTTTACAAGGAATATTAAAACAAAAACCAGAATATGAAAAAGCTACTAATTTATTAGGAGAAATATTTTTTGAAGAGGAAAGATATAAAGAGGCTATATCTATATATATGTCAGCACTTAGGTATCATCCTGGCAATTATGATTTGTATTATAGTTTAGGAATGGCATATACAATGATAAATGATTTTCAAAGAGCAAAAGAATTTTATGAAAAGGCTGCAGATATTAATAGTATGGCATATAATGCAAGGTTAAACTTGGGACAAATTGCATTAATTTATGGAGATTTAGATGAAGCTGAAAAATACTTTATGCAATCTAGTAAACAAGAGGATTTAGAGGCTGGTTCATATTATTATCTTTCTCAAATTGCTTTATTAAAAGGCGATGAAGAAAAAGCTAAAAATTATATGAATGTTGCAATAGAATTAGATCCAAAAATATATAAACAAGTGCAAAAAGATCCTACATTTACACCTATTAAAGAAAAATTAAATCCGCCAACTGAAGAAGTAAAAAATGTAAGCGAAAAATTAACTAAAAAAGAGAAAGGCGTAAATAAACACTTAATGAAAACTTGCATATTAGTTAAAAATTTAAGTAAAGAAGACATTCAAATTGCCAAAAAAGTAAAAGAAAATCAGACTGAAAAAGAAGAAAAACAAAAAGAATAATAATAAAAAAAACACATACAATATTACAAAGGAGAACAAATAAATGGAAATATATCAATCAATAATTTTGGGTATAGTTCAGGGCTTAACTGAACTTTTACCAATATCTAGTTCTGCACATTTAAATCTTATTCCATGGATTTTTGGGTGGATTAACAATCCTAGTTTTGCAGAGGCTTTTAATGGATTTGACGTAGCACTACATTTTGGAACTTTGCTAGCAATAGGAATTTACTTTTTTAAAGATTGGATTAATTTAATAAAAGGTGGAATTAACCAAGTAGTAAAAAAAGAAAAAACAGTAGACGGAAGAATGTTTTGGTATATAGTTTTAGCAACTATACCAGGAGGAATAATTGGATTTATCTTAGATAAGTTTTTACAAGATACACTAACAAAACCAATTATAATTGCAATAGCACTTATTGTAATGGGAATAGTATTATATTTTGTAGACAAAAAATCAAAATCAGTTACAAAATATGAAGATATGACATTAAAACAAACTTTTTTAATAGGCTTATCACAAGTATTAGCTTTTATCCCAGGAGTTTCAAGATCAGGAATAACAATGACAACTGCAAGAGCAATGGGAGTAACAAGAGAGTCAGCAGCAAAATATTCTTTTATGCTATCAGCACCAATAGTTTTTGCAGCAACAGTTTTTAAATTAAAAGACTTTGTTTTTAGTATACCATTTTTTATTGGAATTATAACAAGTTTTATAGTAGGATTTTTTGTTATTAAATTCTTACTAAATTATTTAAAAAAAGGTAGCTTTAAAGGTTTTGCAATTTATCGTATTATATTAGGAATAATAGTTATTATATTAACTTTTATAATTAAATAAAAAATACTTCTAACTATAGAAGTATTTTTTATTTTAAAACGAAATATTACAAAAATATTACAATAACATTACAATTATATTAAAAATAAAAAAACTATATTGACTTTTTAATGAAAACATATAAAATAATAATATCAAATGGTAAAAATATGTCAAATTAATAAGATTTACAAGTATGAATTTTATTAATTTGCTAAAGATAATAATGATAATTTTATTTTAAACGAAGGAGAAAAAATGTCTAGTTGCTTAGGAATTTTCATAGAACCTAATATAATTAAATATGCCAAAATTTCAAAAGATCATGATATTTTAAGAGTCGAATCGTTTGGAATAAAATTCTATGATAAGATAGGAGAGGCTATAAATCAAGTAATTAATGACACATATAGCTATACAACTCCAATAAGCATAAATCTATCTGAGGAATCTTATCAATACTTTTATATGTTTACTTTATTAAATAAAGTAGACTTGAAAAAAGCAATACAAACGGAATTTGATTCATTTTGTGCAGACAAAGGAATTAATAGAAATGGACTAGAAACTAGATACTTATTAGTTAATAGTGCTGAAGATAAAGAAAAAATAAAAGTAATTCATATTGCTGCTAATAAAGCGTCATTAATAAATCAAGAACAACCATTGGCAGAACATAAGGTTTCAACCATAGCACCTATTTCAATATCTATTTCAAATATTGCAAACTTAAAGCAAAAAGAAAATATGCTTATTGTTAATATGGAAAACCAAACAACAATTACTACAGTAGTTGATCAAAAAATTTATCAAGTAGATAAAATAAAAGAAGGAGCAGCAGAAGTATTAGACCAAATTAGTATCAAAGAAAATTCATATTCAAAAGCATATGAAATTTGCAAAAATAGTACAATTTATACAATGGAAGGACAAGAACTTCAAGAAGAGGAAAATGAGTATTTAGATTATATTATGCCTACATTATATAAAATTGCTACTTATGTAAAAGAACTTATAGCAAATAGTACTTTAAAAATAGATAGAGTTTATTTAACAGGAACATTGTCTGTTATTAACAATATTGATTTGTATTTTCAAGAAGTATTATCAATGGAAAAATGTGAAATATTAAAACCATTTTTTATAAAAGATACATTGAAAATCAACATGAAAGATTATGTAGAAGTAAACTCAGCAATGGCGCTAGCACTTCAAGGACTTGAATATGGTGTAAAAACTGTTAACTTTAAAAAACAAACATTAAAAGATAGCGTTAATGATTTACTTGGAAAAATAAATATAGGCAAAAAAGATTCTACTGGTCAAAAAACAAATAAAAAGTTATCTGATATATTTGATACAAATCTTAAAGGAAAAATAACAAATACAGAAAGATGGCTACTTAGAACTTTAGGAGGAGTTTTATTACTAATAGTAGTATATTCAGGTATTTCAATATTTATAGAAAATTCTATAAATACCAAAAATATGCAAATAGCTGAAGTAAAAGCTGATACTGAAACACAAATAACATCTATAAATACAGATATTCAAAATATAGATTCTAAAACAAGCGAGTATGAAAGACTAACACAAAACTTAAAAAATATCAGTAACCAAGTTTCAGAAGATAATAAAAATAGAAATAATATACCAAACTTCTTACATGAACTTATGTATGCTATACCACAAGGTGTACAAATAACATCTATTGAAAATACAAGTGCCAAACACATGGTAATACAAGCACAAGCTAAAAAATATGAACAATTAGGATATTTTAAAGCTATATTAAAAACAAAAGGTATATTATCACCTGACACAGTAGTTTCTTCTTCAGGAGAAAAGAGTGGGGACTTAATTAAAGTTATTATAGAAGGAGATTTGCCATGAGAAAATTTTTAATAGGATTTTTAGTAATATTGTTAATTATCATGGCATACTTAGTAATCTTTAAAGGCCTTACACTTGGAAATTTTAAAGTTTTGAGTGCAAGTCAAATTATTGAAGAAAATGATAAATTAACAAAAGAAATTTCAGATACAGAAGTATTGATGAATAGCGTATACCCACAAAGATATGAAGTATTAAACACTAGCGTTTCTAAATTGTTAACAGCTAAAAATGAATATAAAGACTTAGCAGATGTAAGCACAAAAGCAGAACTAAGCAAAGCGAGTGTAACAGAAACATATACAGTTGAATTTTTATGGACAGTACTTGGAAGACATGCTACTGCAGAGGGTGTAAACTTAAACTATACACCTAAAAATAACAGTATAAACTTTACAGTTACAGGAGATTATATTCCAATATTTAGTTTTGTTTCAGCAATTGAAAATGATAGTAGATTAGGATTTAGAATTGAAAACTTTAAATTAACACCAGCAGCAGATAATCTATTACAAGCTACATTTATTACAAGAAACGTTACTGTAAAAACAGAAAGAGCAGATATTTCAACACAAACTACAAATACTATGAATACAACACAAAATACTACAACAAATCAAACAAAAACTGAAACAACATCTCAATAAAATAAAAACATAAAGGAGAAAAAAATGTTTAAATCAGTTATAAAAGAAATAATTATAATGTTATTATTATGTATAGCAATAGTATTGATTTTGGGAGTTATATTTTACAATTATATTCCTAACAATAAAGCTATACCAAATAAACTAGCGGCATATAGTACGCCAGAAAATGTAAAAAGTGAAATTGATGAGCAGATTTCTGAAAATGAAAAAGAGGAAATAACATATAGAATTGATGCAGCAGACCTTAAATTATATAAGTCAACAAATGGATATACTACAGGTAAATCTAATCCATTTTCTGAAATTAGCAATGTAGAAAATGTAGATAATACAGAAAACAATGAAACAAAAAATAATACTAACAATAGTGTAGATAAAAACTCAACAGGAACATTTTACGAAAATAAAAACACTAAATAATTTTAGGTTATATTTATTTAAATAAATATATACAAAAATCTAAAGAAGAAAGGAGTAATATACTATGAGAAACGAAAAAGGTATTACATTAATCGCATTAGTAGTTACAATAGTTGTTTTATTAATCTTAGCAGGAATAACTATTACTTATGCATTAAGCGACAATGGAATATTTAACAGTGCAAAGAAAGCTGAAGAAGCTACAGTTAAAGCTACACTTGTTGATGCTGTAGGAAATGCACAAGCTGAATGCTTAATCAGATCATATGATACATCTGATCCTGTTCCAACAACAGCTGATGAACTTGTAAAATTAGTTAAATACTATATCCCAGAAGCATGGAGCTTAACAAGCACAGACTTAGCATTTACTGATAAAGCATTAGCTGGAACAATTACAGTTACTAAAGGCACTGACACTTACACAGTAACAGTAGCAAAAGGTATTGTTACAGGATGCACAAAACAATAATTAAAGAAACAATTAAAATTGGGGCATATGCATAATGTATATGCCTTGATTTATATAAAGAGTTTAATGTGGAGTAAGGTATGAACATAATATTATATACATTAATATTTATTATAGGAACACTTTTTGGAAGTTTTTTTACTTTAGCAGTTTATCGTATTCCACTTGGAAAAGATATAACACATGAACGTTCCTTTTGCCCTAATTGTAATCACAAATTAGGATTTTTAGATTTAATTCCTATATTGAGCTACTTGTTTTTAGGAGGCAAGTGTAGATACTGCAAACAAAAAATACGCCCAAGATATTTGTTATTAGAACTTATGTCAGGTATAATTTTTGTTTTATTTGCCGTGTCTTTAAAATTAAACATATTCACAACCAATATAAACACATGGATCTATTTTATTTTTGGATTATTATATTTAGCAACTTTATTTATAATTGCTGGAATTGACAAAGAAAGAATTAAAATTGAAAAATCAGTATTACTATTTGGATTTATTGTACAAGCTATATATATAATTTATCTATATATAGTAGAAAATAATTTTAATATATATAGATATGTTATATATCTAGGAATTATATGTATTTTAACATTAATAGATATATTTATATTAAGAAGAAAAGCAAAAAATAGTTACGTAGTAGAAAATTTACTTCTTTGTGTATTGGCTCTAGGATTTACATATGAAACTGTAACAATTTTAACAATAACATTTACATTAATTTGTATAGCAATACAACTTATTTTAAATAAAGTAACTTTCAAAAAAATAAAAAATGTAAAAAAAGAAGAAACAGTAAAAATACCAATAGGGTTTTATTTATGTGTAACAAATATAATATGCTTAATTGCAGTAAATTTATATATTAGTTAAATTAGAGGAGAATATGATTAAAAACAATTTTTTAAATTTAAAATCAAATAAAGGCTTTACAATGTATGATTTAGTAGTTGCTATAATCATTTTCACAATGTTTGTTGGAGTTATAGGAACAGTGCTAGTAACAACTTTTAAAGTTCAGGCAACTTCAAAGATAGATGAAATTGCAGCTTTATATGCTATTCAAATAGCAGAATATATAGACAAAGTTAGTTTTGAAGAAGTAGACACTAATCTAACAAGTAAAGTAGTAACAAACTTACAAATTCCAAATACATTTGATGTTGAAATAAATGTAACTGATTATAAACCAGGCGTAGAAACGGAATCATATGTAAAAGTAGTAAAAATAAATTTAAAATACTTTTATTATAATGAAACACAGAATTTTTCAATAGATAAATTAAAAATAAAAGAATTGTAAGGAGATAAAAATGAGATCAAACAAAGGTATTACACTTACTTCTCTAGTAATATATATGGCAGTAGCTACGTTAGTAATAGGGAGCATGGCATTATTAGGTACACATTTCTATTCTAATGCAGAATTAATAAAAGAGCCAAGTGAATATGTAGTAGAATATAACAAATTTAATATGTTTTTTATAGAAGATGTAAAAACAAACAAAACTGCAACAATTAATGGAACAACAATTACGTTTGAAGATGGAACTAAGTACGAATACAAGGGAAATTCTATATACCGTAATAACAACGAAATTGCTAAAAATGTTCAAAGCGTACAATTTACTGCAGACACATATGTAGTAAGCAATACAACCAAAAACTTAATAACAGTAAACTTAAACATTGGCACAAATGAAAAAAATTATGAAAAGCAAATTGAATATGTATTAAGGTATTGGTAAATTTTTGTAAGTATAAGAAAAATGTATATATTTGAAAGTTTTTGTAGTATAATTATTATGAACTAATGAAAATTTGAAAGGAGAACTACAAATGGAAAAAAGACAACCTATTGGAATAGAATTAGTAAAAAGAGGCGTCGTAAGGGAATCAGACATTGAAAAAGCATTAGATTATCAAAAGACACATCCTAATAAAAAAATAGGAGATATAATTGATATTCTAGGACTTTGTGATTCTAATATTTTAATAAATGCTATTGCAGATATATTAGATGAAAAGGCAATATATCTATTGGAGAAAGACGTTAAAATAGATGTATTAGAATATATATCTTTAGATTTAATTAAACAAAATAAAGCAATTCCATTTGAAATTGCTTCAGGAAAAATAAAAGTATGCTTTGCAGACACATCTAATAGAAAATCAGTGGATGTTATTAGACTTTTATTACTAAATAAAGGGCTAGTAATGGAAAAGTATATAACATTTGAAACAAATATTGAGAGAATTATAGATTCACTAGAAGGTACTGCCACAGAAAATATTAATACAAATGCAGATATATCAGGTTTGGTTGATACTATAATAAAAACAGCTATGGAAAAAAGAGCAAGTGATATACATATTGAACCATTAGAAAAATCAGTAAGAGTAAGATATAGAATAGATGGACAATTAATTAATGCAGTACAAATAGACAAAGAAAAACAATCTCAAATAATAGGAAGATTGAAAGCAATTTCAAACATGCACCAAGAAAAACAAGAATCACAAGATGGTAGAATACTTACTTATCCTGATTATAATATTCGTGTTTCTTCACAAAAAAATGTGTATGGAGAAAAATTTGTACTAAGATTACTAAAGAAAAATTCAAATATTCGCCAAATATTTGAGTTAGGATTTCCAAATGATGAAAAACTAGTTAATAAAAGTTTTAATAAAAGAAATAGTATTACAATTGTGGCAGCCCCTACAGGTGAGGGAAAAACAACAACATTATATAGTATCATAGATTATTTAAATAAACCACAAATAAACATTACTACTATTGAGGACCCAGTAGAAATAAGAATTGATGGACTAAATCAAATTGAAGTAGATGCTAAAAGCAGTTTCTCAGATGCTTTAAGAACAGTTTTAAGACAAGATCCAGATATTATTTTGGTTGGAGAAATTCGTGATAGAGAAACAGCAGAAATAGCAATGCAAGCTGGACAAACAGGACACTATGTATTATCAACAATACATACAATTGACAGTATAGAGGTTATTACAAGACTTAGAAAAATGGGAATATCAAATTATGACATTTCAAGTATTTTAGCAACATCAGTATCACAAAGATTAGTAAGAAAAATATGCCCATATTGTGCAAAGGAAAGAGAATTTACAGAAAAAGAAAAAGAAGTAATAAATAAAATTGGCGAAAAATATAATGTGAAATTTGATTTGGAAGGCAAAAAGACCTATGAAGCAGTAGGTTGCAATAAATGCAATAAAAGCGGATACCTTGATAGAATTGGTATATTTGAAATACTAAATGTAGATGATGAAATTAGAGATTTAATATCTAAGGATTCTTCAAGTATGGATATTAGAAAAAAAGCAATGGAATTGGGGTATAAGCCATTAGTAATAGATGGAATTAACAAAGTACTAAGTGGTATTACTACATTAGAAGAAATAAATAATAAACTTATTATTTACTAGAAAACATAGGAGGAAAATCATGGTTGATATAGAAAAAATACTAAACACTGCTATAGAAAAAGACGCTTCTGATATACATTTAATTTCAGGAATAAAACCTTGTTTAAGAATAAAAAGAGAATTAATTGAACTATCAGATTTTGATGACTTAGCTCCAGAAGATATGTTTGATATATATGATTATTTTATAAGAGGAAACATAGAAAAAGATGAAGTATTTAAAAAAGAAAAAAAGTTGGATTCTTCTTATGAATTTGGAGAAACTAGAATTAGAGTAAACATTTCAATTGCAGATGAAACACCTGTAGTTGTTTTAAGATTAATAAAAAGCGTTTTACCTAAATATGAAGATTTAGGAGTGCCAGATATTGTTAGAAGAATGATGAAACAACAACAAGGAGTTATTTTAGTAACAGGAAAGACAAACTCTGGTAAGACAACAACATTAAATGCACTAATTAATGAAGTAAATGAAACACAAAATAAAAAAATATTAACACTTGAAAGCCCTGTTGAATATAAACATAAATGCAAAAAATCTATAATAGTACAAAAAGAAGTTGGAGTTGGAAGGGATTGCCCTGACTATAGCACAGGTGTAAAAAACTGTTTAAGAGAAGATTGTGATATTTTAATTATAGGTGAGATACGTGATAAAGAAACAATGGATGCAGCCATAGAAACAGCAGAGGCAGGACACTTAGTAATTGGAACATTACATACTAAATCTTGTGCAGAAACTATAGACAGAATAATAAACTTTTATGACATTAGAGATCAACAAACTGTAAAATATTTAATAGCATCACTACTAAAGTTGGTAGTATCACAAAGATTACTACAAGGAAGAGATGGCTCATTAGTATTAGTGCCTGAAGTAATGGTTGTAGATAACACAATTGCAGGTGTAATAAGAAAAGACAAACTTGGAGTTTCAGAAATAGAGGATGCAATTCAAAGTGGTTCTGATAAGGGAAGTATTGGATTAATAAACTCATTAGCTCAACTATTTGTAAATGATAGAATATCATTAGACCAAGCTAAGGCACAAATTGAGGAAAAGAATATTGAAACTTTAAATAGAACTATAATGCAATTAAAAATAAAAAAGGATAGTGAAAACAAAAGAACAAATATGGAAATTTAAAAAAAGGAGGTAAATAAATGCCTGAGTATGTATATAGAGCAGTAACTAAAAGAGGGCAAATTGTACGTAATAAGGTTGAAGAAGTTAGTAAAAATACTTTAATAAAAAAGCTAAAAGCAAATGACTTATTACCAATAGAAGTTATACAAATTAATTATAACAGTAGAAAAGGTAGAGTGCCAAAAAAGAATATTATAGATATAGATGATATAATGAAAACAGCTAATTCAGCTAATATTCTTCAAGGAAGAGAAGAATATAAACCAAGCTCAAAAGAAAAACTTAATTTGCTTTTAGCAGCTGGACAGAAAATAACAACAAGAGATGTTATTATATTTACCCAAAATTTCTATTTATTAAAAAGAGCAAACTTTAACAATATTCATGCTTTAACTACAATAATAAATAGTACTGATAACTTATCTTTTAAAGGTGTTTTAGAGGATATATTAGCAGGTGTAGAAAATGGAGATTATATGTATTCAACCATGGAATACTATTCTAATATATTTCCATATGTATATATAAACATGATAAAAGTAGGAGAACTATCTGGTTCCCTTACTAATTCACTAGAGCAAGCTGTACAATACTTGGAAGACACAACAACAAGGAACAAAAAAATAAGAGGAATATTAATTCCTAATATTGGTCAATTTGTTGCAATACTTGTGTTATTAATTTTTGGTACTATATATATATTGCCAGAAATACAAAAAGTATTTAATTCAATAGGACAAGGAGTTAAATTGCCAGACCCAACATTAAAATTTATGGCATTTGTAGATTGGCTAACTATGTATTGGTACGTTCCGGTTGGATTTATAGCAATAATTGTATTGCTAATAATTGGATATATTAGTACACCAAAAGGCAAATACAATTGGCACTACTTTAAATATACAGCTCCAATATTTGGAAGGCTAGTATTTGGAATTGACTTTTCAAGATTAATGAGAGCAATGCTTTTAAATTTAAAAAATGGAATGAGAATTCAAGATGCATTAAATGTTAGCAAATCAGTTACTAAAAACTATGTTATGCTTTCAATTATTGAAACATCAATAAATAACATTTTAATAGGTGAATCATGGATTCAACCATTTGAAAAGTCAGGATTATGCAGCTCAATGGAAATTGAAATGCTAAAAATAGGTATGCAAACAGACTTACCAGACATGATGGAAAAATTATTAGACTACATGGATGTAGATATTCAAAATAGCTTAAACAAAATAATGAAAATACTTCCAGAAATTTCATATTCTTTTGTTGGAATATTGTTAATTATTTTAGTAGTAGTTTTATTAGTACCATGTATACAACTATATATGGGAGAATTTATTATCGAAGGACTTGGATTATAATAAAAATAAAGCTCTGTTTTTTATAAACAGAGCTTTTCAACATGGAGAGAAAAAAATATGAAAATAGGTATAGATTTAGGTGGAAGCCATATAACAGTAGCAGTAGTAAATATACAAGGCAAAATAATAGAAAAAAATGAAATAGATTTAAAAAATGTGGAAGATATTGAAAATTTTATAATTAGTTACATCGAAAAAGAAATTACAAATTATATAAATAAATATAATGATATTGAAAGCATTGGAATAGCAAGCCCAGGAACACCTAAAGATGGGAAAATAACTAATATTGTTAATCTAGGAATAAATGAAATTAACATATCAGAAATATTAAAATCAAAATTTGAAATTAAAGTTAAGATAAAAAATGACGCAAAATGTGCTGCTATTGCAGAAAAACAATATGGGGCTCTAAAAGAATATCAAGATGCAGTGTTTTTATGTTTAGGAACAGGGATTGGCGGAGCAGTGTTTATGGGCAACAAAGAACTAAAGCCAATTAAAAATCCAGGAATGGAAATGGGACACATAGTAATCGAAAGAAATGGAATAAAATGTAACTGCGGAAAAAAAGGCTGTTTTGAAACTTATTGTTCTATAAAAAGACTAAAAAATAGTTTAACAGAGGCAATGAATATATCTAAACAAACAGATGGAAGAGAACTTATAGAAATGCTGAGAAAAAACAAGGATGAAAAAATACAAGAAATATTAGATGAATATATAAATAATCTAATTATAGGACTTTCAAATATTATAGATGTTTTTGAACCACAGGCAATATGCTTAGGTGGTGGTTTTACATATTTTGAAGATATATTATATAAAAAATTCTTGGACAAATATTATAATAGAAAATATGCTTTTAACAAAGATAGGCTTCCTGACATAAAATTGGCAGTATTAGGAAATGATGCTGGTATAATAGGTGCTACACTTATATAATCCTTAAATGAGTTAAAAAATGACAGTAAATTTATTTACTAAAATCTATTGCAAAATTAAAAGGGTTATATTATTATAATTACATCACAAATCCAAAGAAAAATAAAAGAAAGAGGTACAAAATGATAAAAGCTAAAAATCAAAAAGGCATAACATTAATTGCATTAGTAATAACAATAGTAGTGTTATTAATATTAGCAGGAGTAAGTATAAACACTCTATTTAATGATAATGGAATAATAAACTCAGCTAGTAAAAGCGGAGATAAATATAAGATGGAAGCAGTAAGGGAGCAAATAGAAGCAGAAAGAGTAAATTGGGAAGCTGATAGAGTAGTAGATAATACTAAAAAAGTAGAGGATTTTTTTGATGCTTTAGAAAAGGCAGATATAATAGATAGTGCAAAAGAAGATGTAGGAGAACCAGAAACTACAACAGAGGGAGAAAATGAAATAACAAAATATGAAATAACAACTAAAGAAGGGTATATAGTAGAAGTAATAATAACTAAAAAGCCAGATGGGTCAACAGCAATAACAATAGGAGATATAGAAGAAAGTAAAAATCCATTGCCAAATGATGAAATACCTCCACAAGAAGCAGAAGTAAATTTTAGCACAACAGTAGCTACAATAGATAAAGAAATGACAGCAACAGTAACATTAAAAGATAATGGAAGTGGAATAAACGTAAGTAAAAGTAAATGGATATTTAATCAAACAAGTACAGCAATAGGAACAGTAGAAAGCAGTTACACAAATACATTTACAAGTGCAACAGAAACAATAAAATTAATACCAAATACACTTGGAAGTTGGTATTTACACATACTATCAGTAGACAAAAAAGGTAATAAAAAAGAAACAATAAAAGGAGCTGTAAGAGTATCAACAACATGGAGTCAAAGTAAAACAACAGTAACAAATGGAGTAACTA
>CAKOVW010000017.1 GCA_934122125.1 uncultured Clostridia bacterium
CCAATATAATAATTGATGATTTTAGAAGCGGAAAACTAGGGAAAATTACACTTGAAATAGTAAAAGGAGAATAATTTGGAAATATTTAATAGAAATAAGAAAA
Organism: uncultured Clostridia bacterium; assembly: GCA_934122125.1. Taxonomy (GTDB): domain Bacteria; phylum Bacillota; class Clostridia; order TANB77; family CAG-508; genus CAG-273. The sequence goes on from CAKOVW010000017.1 coordinate 104, forward strand.
TAGAAGAAATAAATCAAATGTCCCCATTAACTTGGGCATATATAGGAGATTGCGTATACGAATTATATATTCGTACAAAATTAGTAGATACAACAAAACTAAAGCCACATGAGTTACATATAAATTCAATAAAATATGTAAAGGCTAAATCACAAGCAGAAACTTTAAAAAAATTAGAAGGAGTACTAACTGAAGAGGAAAAAGAGATAGTAAGAAGAGGCAGAAACACTCAAACTCATCACATTGCCAAAAATGCAAGCATGCAGGAATATATGTATGCAACTGCATTTGAAGCATTGATAGGCTATTTATATTTAACAAAACAAGATGAAAGACTATTTGAAATAATAAACATTTAAAATTTTATGGAAGTTTTTAAACAAAAATGACAAAAACACTTGACAAATCAATAAAAATAGTGTAAAGTATATTAGCATTACAAAAAATGCTAATATACTTTTTGTATAGTAAATTTTTCATAACATGAGAAATTTTTGCAGAAGATAAATATGCGAATTATTAGAATTTCTAGCAGTTTGCACTACAGAGAAATTTTTAAAATCCGTTTTTTCAATTTAGAAAAGTAATTATTACTCGAGAAAAAAGGAGTGGAGTCATTTGGAAAAAAACGTAAAGGTAAGTATGCTATGTCAAATATATGGCAAAATGCTAACTGAAAAACAATATCAAGTAATAAATGATTATTACAACAATGACTTATCACTTTCAGAAATTGCCGAGAATAATAAAATAACAAGGCAAGCAGTGAGAGACATAATAAAGAAGGGGGAAAATAAACTTTTCGAATTAGAAGAAAAGCTAACATTTATGAAAAAGACATTAAATCAAGAACGTAAACTTCAAGAAATATTAGAAGAACTAAGCAAAATTGAAAATACATCTTCTGATAAAAAAATTGAAAAAATTTTGAATCATGTGAGGGAAGAGTTGAGTTGCTTAGCATAAAAATTTTAAAAATAATCATCATTTGAGGTCGTCAAAGTTCATTAAAAACGCAGTTACAACCAACAGGTTGCGCCTTTGCCTTTTTAACAAACTTTTCCTACTCAAATAATAATTCTTTTCAAAATTTATAAACACTATTTAGAAAAAGGGGGCTAACAGATGGCTTTTGAGGGATTAAGTTCAAAACTTCAAGATATTACTAGAAAACTTAGAGGTAAGGCAAGAATTACAGAGTCTGATTTAAAAGAAATGCTTAGAGAAGTAAAACTTGCATTACTAGAAGCAGATGTTAACTATATGATAGTTAAAGAATTTATTGCATCTGTTCAGGAAAAGGCTCTAGGTCAAGATGTATTAAAATCATTAACACCAGGGCAACAAGTTATTAAAATAGTAAAAGACGAATTAGTAGAACTACTAGGAGAAACAGAAAGCAAAATAAACTTTACTCCAAATCCACCAACAGTTATTATGTTAGTAGGACTTCAAGGTTCAGGTAAAACAACAACAGCAGGAAAATTGGCAAACTTGCTTCGCAAACAAGGTAAAAAACCACTATTAGTTGCATGTGATATTTATAGACCAGCAGCTATTAAGCAATTACAAGTAGTTGGAGCGCAACTTAACATACCAGTTTTTGCAAATGAACAATCAAAAGATGTTGTTCATATAGCAAAACAAGCTATGTCAACAGCAATGAGCAAATTAAATGATGTGGTAATATTAGATACAGCAGGTAGATTACATATTGATGAAGAGCTAATGCAAGAACTTAAAAATGTAAAAGCAAATGTAAAACCACATGAAATTTTATTAGTAGTAGACAGCATGACAGGTCAGGATGCCGTTAATGTTGCAAAATCATTTAATGAAAACCTTGGCATTGACGGAGTTGTTCTTACAAAATTAGATGGTGATACTCGTGGTGGTGCTGCATTATCAGTTAAAAAAATTACAGGAAGACCAATTAAATTTGCAGCAACAGGAGAAAAACTAAGTGATATAGAAGTATTTCATCCAGATAGAATGGCACAAAGAATTTTAGGAATGGGTGATGTACTTTCAATTATAGAAAAAGCAGAAGAAAGTTTTGACTTAGAAGAAGCTGAAAAAATAGAAAAACAGCTTAAGAAAAAAGAATTTGACTTAGATGATTATTTAACACAACTAAGACAAATTAAAAAAATGGGTTCATTTTCATCTTTATTAAAAATGATTCCAGGAATGAATCAACTAAAAGATGTAAAGATAGATGACAAAGAATTTGTTAAAATAGAAGCAATGATTTGTTCTATGACAAAAGCTGAAAGAAAAAATCCTAAATTACTAAATGGAAGCAGAAGAGCAAGAATTGCAAAAGGTAGTGGAACTTCAGTACAAGAAATAAATAAATTCATGAAATCTTTTGAAATGACACAAAAAATGATGAAACAAATGCAAAATAACAAAGGTGGAATGAAGAAAATGATGAGGAACATGGATACCAAAAATTTTAAATTCTAAATGTCAAATACAAAAAATATAGTTTTTAATTTTAAAAAATATAAATAACAAATTTTCAGGAGGTGAAAAACAAATGGTAAAAATCAGATTACAAAGACAAGGTGCTAAAAAAGCTCCATTCTATCACATAGTTGTAGCAGACTCTAAGAGCCCAAGAGATGGAAAAATCATTGAAAAAATTGGTTCTTATGACCCAATGACAGAACCTTCTACAATAGTAATAGATAACGAAAAATTAGCTACATGGATTAAAAATGGTGCAAAACCAACAGATTCTGTAAAAGAATTAATGGAAAGAGTAGCTAAAAACTAATTTTCATAAGGAAGGTAAAACTTAAAAATGAAAGAAATTTTAGAAACTATTATTCTAAATTTGGTAGACGATAAAGAACAAGTTACAATAAACTCAAGAGAAGAGGAAAGAGCTACAGTATTTGAAGTAAAAGTAGCAGACTCAGATATGGGTAAAGTAATTGGAAAACAAGGAAAAATTGCAAAAGCAATTCGTACTGTTATGAAATCTTTAGCTGCCAAAGAACACAAAAAAGTAATTATTGAATTTGTGGATTAGAGGAAAATATGAAACAAGAATATTTTGAAATAGGTCAAATTGTAAATCACTTTGGAATTAAAGGCATGGTAAAAGTAAATCCTTTTACAGATGATATTTCTAAATTTGAAAATCTAAAATCTGTTTTAGTAGAAAAAAACGGAAAACTTGTAGATATTCAAATTGAAGAAGTAAAATATAGTAAAAATCAGGTTTTACTGAAACTAAAAGGAATTGATACTGTTGAAGAAGCAGAAAAGTATAGAGGTTGCTATATAAAAATAGCAAGAAAAGATACAAAGAAACTTCCAAAAGATACTTACTTTATAGCCGATTTAATTGGACTTACAGTTTATACTGATGAAAATATATTACTTGGAAAAGTAGAAGATATATATAATTCAGGAGCAAATGATATTTATGTTATAAAATCAGATGATGGAAAACAAATATTATTGCCAGCAATTAAAGAAGTAATCAAGCAAATTGATTTAGAACAAGAAAAAATAATGGTTCATTTAATAAAAGGATTAATTTAAGAAAGGAAAAATAATGAAATTTGATATATTAACTCTTTTTCCAGAAATGTTTGAAGCAGTTAAGCAAAGCGTTATTGGAAAAGCAATTGAAAAGCAGTTAATACAAATAAATTTAATTAATATTAGGGACTTTTCCAAAGATAAACACAAAAAAGTAGATGATACACCATATGGTGGTGGAGCAGGAATGGTAATGATGCCAGATGTAGTATATGATGCATATTCTTCAATACCAAATAAAGAGAATGCAAAAGTCATATATTTATCACCTAAAGGAAATGTGTTAAACCAACAAAAAGTCTTAGAACTTTCTAAACAAGAGCATCTTATTTTATTATGTGGTCATTATGAAGGGATAGATCAAAGAGTTTTAGATGAAATTGTAGATGAAGAAATATCAATTGGAGATTATGTGCTAACAGGTGGCGAGATACCAGCAATGGTGTTAGTAGACAGTGTTAGTAGATATATACAAGGGGTATTAAGACAAGAGTCTACACAAGAAGAGTCTTTTACAGATAATCTTTTAGAATATCCACAATACACAAGACCAGAAGAATTTCATGGAAAAAAAGTGCCAGATGTATTATTATCTGGACATCATGAAAACATAAAAAAATGGAGAAAACAAAAATCTCTAGAGATAACAAAACAAAAAAGACCAGATTTATTAAAATAAAAAGAAAGGAGGATATTCAAAGTTATGGATATCGTAAAATCAATTGAACACGAGCAATTAAAAAACAAGATACCAGATTTAAAAGTTGGTGATACAGTTAAAGTACATCAAAAAATTAAAGAAGGTAATAGAGAAAGAATTCAAGTATTTGAAGGAATTATCATTAAAAAACAAAACGGAGGAGTAAACGCATCTTTCACAGTAAGAAAAATCTCTTATGGTGTAGGTGTTGAAAAAACATTCTTAATAAACTCACCATTAGTAGAAAAGGTTGAGGTAGTAAGAGTTGGTAAAGCTAGAAGAGCAAAACTATACTATTTAAGAGATAAAGTTGGTAAAGCTGCTAAGACAAAAGAAAATACAGGAGCTAGAATTGAAAACAAAGAAATTACTGTAAAAGAAGAATTAGTAGAAGAACCAGCAGTTGAAGCTGCTCCAGAAGAAGCACCAGCTGTTGAAACAGAAACTCCAATTGTAGAAGAAGTTACAGATACAGTTAGCGAAGAAAAAGTTGACGAAGTAAAAGAATAATTTAAATGGACTAAAAAGAGTGAAAAAATAATTTTCACTCTTTTTTTGTATCTAATTATAAAAAAATGTCATATTTTGTAGTTACCAAACAGGCACGGAAAAATTGGTAAAAATAGTAAAATATAAATTAGCATATGATATAATCATGAAAGTTTAAAACATTAGGTTTAAGTAAATATATCCCTACATAAACCTAAAAAACTAAAATTCTAAGGAGGAAGAAAAATGAAGTCTAAAAAAATATTATTATTTTTAGTAATGCTTGTAGCTTTTATAGGAATTATAGCTATAGGCACAAATGTTAAGGCATTTACTGTCTGTGATGATGGGGAATATGTCCTAATATTAGAAGCCATGGATGGCGATGTAGATGGAGAACTTGCCAAAGTTATAAAATTTAATGTAGACGAAGGCGAAACATCTGTCAAAGTATCTGAACTTACCAAAGGAGTAGTAGCTTTTAATGGACAAAATGAATTTTCACATTGGGGAAAAGAAATATTTAAAGACACAAAAGTAGAAGATGAACTAAAAATTAGTGATTTTTCAAGCAAAGGAGATATAGATGGCATCGCCTATACTAATGGGCTAACACTTTGGGCAAAATTTTCAGATAAAATATTAAAAGGAAGTGGAACATACTATTTAAATATTGACGCATTTGCTGGTAAAGTAAATGGAGAAGATACTTTAAGACTAACAAGTAAATCAAGCGAATTTAAGACAGTAGATCTATCAAAATATACTCCTATAAGAAATGGTTATACATTTGTTGGATGGGATTATGACGGAAAATTCGTAACATCTATTGATTCAAAGTATTTTAAAGAACGCGACATTATAACTGTAACAGCAGTATACAAAAGAGATAAATTTGAAGACGATGGTAGTTATGTGCTTAACTTAAATGCAAATGGTGGAAAAATTGATGGAAAAGATAGTAACCTATATAATTATATAGGAGGAAGAGATTCTGGAACATATATGCCAATATTCCAATATGTGCCTGTAAGAGAGGGATATACTTTTAAAGGATGGAGTAATAAAAAAGACGGAAGTGGAAAATACTACAAATATATGTATTGGGGATCTTGGAGAAATGATGGAACATCAGAATTTGAAAGAGAAACATTAAATGAAGAAAAAAGTTTATACAAAACATTAACTTTATATGCAGTATGGACAAAAAATCAAGATAGTAATACTGTTACAAAAATAGATAGTAGCACAGAAGCAAAAGGAAATATTACTTTTGAAAATGGTGTGGATAAAAACTACAAACTAGATATTAAAACAGTAGAAATAGCAAAAAATTTAACAAATAAAAATGTTAAATATGTAGTAGATATCAATATATTAGATGCAAATAACTCAAAAGTATCTATAAAAGATACAGCAATGACAGTTAAAATTGCATTGCCATCTGATTTAAAAGGTTATGACAAATATGAAGTAGTATATATTAAAGATGGAAAAATACAAGAAACTATTTCAGCAAAAGCAGAAGGTGATTACTTAACATTCAAAACTAACCATTTAAGTGAGTATGGAGTTATAGCAACAAGACTTAAAGACGAAACTCCAAAAACAGGAGTAGAGAGCAATATGTCGGTATTTGCAATAAGTTTAGCCTGTGTAGCAATTATATCTACAGCAGCCGTAATATTAAAGAAAAAGTAAAATAATAATAGTTGAAAAATATCGGTATATATGCCGATATTTTTTTTAATTAAAAAAATTACTAATTTTAGTTGTAATAATTCATTGGCTGTGATATTATATAGAGAAGTTTTTTAAAAGAAGGGAGAATAAAATGAACATTAAAAAAGTGGCTTTAACAGTGTTGCTTATTGCAATAGCAATATTTTTTTGGCAAAATAAAGTATTAGCAACAAGTGCAACAGAAAGAACAACATTGTTAGACCTAACAACTTTTACAACAGATGAAGCAAATGTAAACGAAGGATGGAGTTGGAATTCAGCAAGTAATACACTTACATTAACAGATGTAAATTTTAATACAGGGGATAGTAGTGCTATAAAAGTACCAGTTGATAGAAATATCAATATAGTATTAAATGGAAAAAATAAATTAACATCTAATAAAGTTGCAGTTACACGTAAAGAAACAGGAAATGTAGCTGGTGCAGCTGTAATATTTAGTGGAACAGGAATATTAGAAATAAATTCTAAAAAAGAGTTACCAACTATTGATTGTAATAACCTTATACTTAAAAGCGGAACAATAAACGCTATTGGAGGCTCAGTAAATGCATTAGATAGCATAAAAGTAGAGGGCGGAAAGTTCACAGTTGACACAGCAGATTTGAGTGATAATCCTACTAGTTATAATGATGGCTTTTATGCATTACGGAAGCATTGAGATTTCTGGAGGTACAGTAGACATTAATGCAAAAAGAATAGGACTATATATTGAAGGTTCAGCTAGTTCAAGCCAAAGAACTGGATTAAAAATTACTGGTGGTAAAGTTTCTTTTTATGGAGGAATGACTGGCGCTTATGTAGGATGGATTGGAGCAAGAGATGTTTATATTGATACAACAGGAACAGTAGATTGTAAAAATAGTTCAATAGGTATATATGTAAATAATGGAAATTTAAAAATTGTTAAAGGAAATTTAATATCAGCTGCTGGAAAAAGATTTTATGCAATAAGTCCTGATAATACAAATTGTGTTGTAAATATTGCACCAGCAGACTATACTAAAGTAAATCAAGCAATATCAAAAATACCAGCAGATTTGAGCAATTATACAGAAGCTAGTGTAAAAGCAGTAAATGATGCAAAACAAGCAGTTGTCAGTGATAAAAATATTATTGAACAAAATATAGTAAATCAATATGCAACTGCAATAGAAAATGCAATTGCAGCATTAAAATACAAACCAGCAGATTATACTAAGGTAGATAATGCAATATCAAAAATACCAACAGATTTAAGTTTATACACAGATTCAAGTGTAAAAAAATTAAAAAGTGCAAAACAAGCAATTAATAGAAATAAAAATATTCTTGAACAAGATATAGTAGATGGATATGCAACTACAATAGAAAATGCAATTGCAGCATTAAAATATAAACCGGCAGATTATACTAAGGTAGATAACGCAATAGCAAAAATACCAACAGATTTAAGTAATTATACAGAAGCTAGTGTAAAAGCAGTAGATGACGCAAAACAAGCAGTTGTTAATAATAAAAATATTATTGAACAAAATATAGTAAATCAATATGCAACAGCAATAGAAAATGCAATTAAAGCATTAAAATATAAACCAGCAGATTATACAAAAGTAAATAATGCGATAGCTAAAATACCATCTAATTTTAATTTATATACAGACACTAGTGTAAAAGTATTAAATGATGCAAAACAAGCAGTTGATTTAGAAAAGAATATTCTTGAACAAGAAATAGTAGACAAATATGCAGAATCAATAGAAAGTGCAATTGTAGCATTAAAATATAAACCAGCAGATTATACAAAGGTAAAAGAAGCAATATCAAAAATACCAGTTAATTTAAATTTGTATACAGAAGAGAGCGTAAAAATATTAAATGATGCTCAAAATGCAGTAACTGAGGGAAAAGACATTTCAGAACAAGAAGTAGTAGATGAATATGCAATTATAATAGAAAATGCAATTAAAGCATTAAAATACAAGAGTGAAGAAAAAACTATAGAAAAAATACCAACAGAAACAAATAAATATACTTCAGCAGAAACTGTAACAACTACAAAGATAGATGAAAAAATAAATGATCCTAAAGACGAAAACACAAAGCCAAATGATGACAATAACCAAAATAATAACAGCAACATAAATAAAGACGAAAATAAGAACGAAAACAAAAATGAAAATAACACTTTAGAAACAAATACAACCAAAAGCGAAAATAATGTTGCAATTATAGTAATTATATCTGTTATAATATTAGGAGCAGGAATAGCAATATTCTTTGTAATAAGAAGAAACAAATAATTTTTTACTATTACATAAGGCTAGTAATTTAATTACTAGTCTTATTATAATAATTAAATTCTTGAAATCCTACCAAAATAGTAGTATAATAGTAACAATTGGAGGAGATAGAAATGAAAATATCTACAAAAGGAAGATACGCCCTTAGAGTAATGATAGATTTAGCAACACACAATGATGAAAACTATATATCACTAAAAGATATAGCAAATAGACAAGAGGTATCTTTAAAATATCTTGAGCAAATTGTTGCTTTATTAAATAAAGCAGGATACTTAGAAACAGCAAGAGGCAACAATGGAGGCTATAAACTAGCAAAATCACCTGAACAATATAAAGTAGGAGATATATTACGAAAAACAGAAGGAGATCTTGCACCAATAGCATGTGTAAGTGGAGAAGAATGTTGCAGAAAAGAAAATTGTAAAACATTCTCATTTTGGCAGGGATTAGATAATGTAATAAACGAATACGTAGACAGCAAAACATTAGCAGATCTTATAAGATAATTCAATTTAGTTTTCAAACATTTTTTAAAATGTTTGAAAAGTCGCTTTTGCAATGATATCAAATTATTAGTAGCGGAGCACAGTGTGCTCCATGCTAAAAGCAAGAGCCTGTGTAAATAAATACTTCATTATGGTAAAATAATTTATCATAGTGAATTTTTTTTATCTAAAACATTATCATATTTCTTTCATACATATTACCTATTGACTTACTAGGAATTAGATGATATAATTCCTAGTATGCTAGTATGAAAACAAAAAAGGAGATAATAATGGAAAATTTATTACAAATAAATAATTTATATGCAAATGCAGGAGATAAACAAATATTAAAAGGACTAAATTTAAATATCAATAAAGGAGAAATCCATGTAATAATGGGACCAAATGGTGCAGGAAAATCAACCCTTGCAAATTGTATATTTAATAATCCGGAATATAAAAAAATGAGTGGAGAAATAGTTTTTGAAGGTGAAAACATAAATGATTTATCAACAGATAAAATAGCACAAAAAGGTGTATTTATGTCTTTTCAATCACCAGTAGAAATACCAGGAATTTCATGTACAAACTTTTTAAAAACTGCAAAAAACAAAGTTGACAATAAACCAGTAAAGATTTTTGAATTTAAAAATACTATTCAAAAATATGTTGAAGAATTAAATATGAATCCAAAACTAGTAGATAGAAATTTGAATGTAGGATTTTCTGGTGGGGAAAAGAAAAAGAATGAAATATTACAAATGCTTGTATTAAACCCTAAATTAAGTATATTAGATGAAACTGATTCAGGACTTGATGTAGATGCAGTAAGAACTGTATCAAAAGGTATTGAAATGTATAAAAATAGTGAAAATGCAGTTTTAATTATAACACATAACATGAAAATTTTAGAAAACTTAAAAGTTGACTTTGTACATATTTTAATTGATGGAGAAATTGTAAAAACAGGAGATGCAAGTTTAGCAAAAGAAATCGAAGAAAATGGATATGAAAAATACAAGAATTTAGAGGTATAAAATGGCAAAAACAAATGTAAATGATATTGATAGAAATATCTATGATATTAAGAATAAAGATGAATATGAATTTAAAATGCAAAAAGGCTTAAATAAAGAAATAGTAGAAGAAATATCAAAAAAGAAAAATGAGCCAGAATGGATGTTAAATTTAAGGCTACAAGCATTAGAAACGTACAATAAGATAGAGTTACCAACCTGGGGACCTGATTTATCAGAACTTAAAATGGATGAAATTGCAACTTATGTTAAACCAAAATCAAAGTTAAATTCTAATTGGAAAGATGTACCAAAAGATATTAGAAATACTTTTGATAAATTAGGAATTCCAGAAGCAGAGAAAAATTCATTAGCAGGTGTTGGTGCTCAATATGATTCAGAGGTTGTATATCATAGCATAAAAGAAGAACTAAAGAAACAAGGGGTTATATATACTGATATGGATACAGCAGTAAAAGAATATCCAGAATTAGTAAAAAAACATTTTATGAAATGTGTACCAATAAATGATCACAAATTTGTTGCTTTACATGCAGCTGTTTGGTCAGGTGGCTCATTTGTATATGTACCTAAAAATGTAAAATTGGACATTCCATTACAGTCATATTTTAGACTAAATTCACCAGAATCAGGTCAATTTGAACACACACTAATTATAGTGGAAGAAAATGCAAGTTTACATTTTATAGAGGGGTGCTCTGCACCAAAGTATAATAAAGTGAATCTACATGCAGGATGTGTTGAATTATATGTAAAAGATAATGCTTATTTAAGATATTCTACAATAGAAAATTGGTCTAAAAATATGATGAATTTAAATACCAAAAAAGCTATTGTTGGTAAAAATGCTGAAATAGACTGGGTAACAGGTTCTTTTGGATCTAAAGTTTCAATGCTATATCCAATGAGCATTTTAAATGGAGAAGGAGCTAAAACAGAATATACAGGAATTACTTTTGCAGGTAAAGGACAAAACTTGGATACAGGTTTTAAAGTAGTACATAATGCTAAAAACACATCATCTGTTGTTAACTCAAAATCTATATCAAAAGATGGAGGAAGTTGCACATATAGAGCACTTGTAAGAGTAGGACAAAATGCAGAAAAGTCAAAGTGCTCGGTATCTTGTGAATCTTTAATGTTAGATGATATTTCTAGGTCAGACACAATACCAGTAAATGATATAAGAACAGATGACGTAGAGTTTTCTCATGAAGCAAAAATTGGTAAAATAAGTGATAAAGAAATATTTTATTTAATGAGCAGAGGACTATCAGAAGAAGACGCAAAAGCAATGATAGTAAGAGGATTTGCATATCCAATTTCAAAAGAATTACCACTAGAGTATGCGGTAGAAATGAATAATTTAATTAATTTAGAGCTAGAAGGAGCAATAGGATGAGGTTAAATGAAACACCAGTAAGAACATCAAATAATTTTAATATTAATAATATTGAACTAGACATAGATATTCCAAGCAATTTAAAAAAGTTTGAAACAGTCGAAATTATAAATGAGAATTGTAGTATAAGCAAAGATGTTACAGATACAAGTCTTATTTATGGTACTGGACTAAAAATGCAAAATTCAAATAATAATTTAAAAATTGTAACAAAAGGCAAAAATGCTAATGTAAAATTAGTATATAACTTTGATGATAATAATTTGAATTTAGTAAATAACATTGAAATATTAGCAGAAAATGATTTGAATCTTATTATACAATATAGTTCAAATACTAATAGCAGATGTTTTCACAATGGAATAATCAAACTTAAAGCAAATGCAAATGTTAATGTTACAATTGTAAATATGCTAAATGAATTGTCAGATAATTTTGAATCTATTGAAAGTATTATAGAAAACGATGAAAAAGTAAATTATACAATTATCGATATAGGAGCAAAAAATAGTATTTCAAATTATTATGCAAATGCGTTAGGAAAAAAATGCGAAAATAATATAAAAACTATTTACTTAGAAACTCAAACCCAATTGAAAGATATAAATTATATAGTTGATATAAATGGACAAGAATCTAAGGTTGATATTGACGTGCAAGGAGCTTTAAAAGACGAAAGTAAAAAACACTTCAAAGGAACAATAGATTTCAAAAAAGGATGTAAAAAGGCAAAAGGAAATGAAAATGAATTTTGTATATTGCTATCAGATAAAGCAAAATCATTAGCTTTACCAATGCTTTTATGTACTGAAGATGATGTTGAAGGAAACCATAGCACAGCTTCAGGAAAGGTTGATAACAAAGATTTATTTTACATTATGAGTAGAGGAATAAGCTATAAAGATGCAATAAAATTACTTGTAAAAGCAAAGTTTAATCAGATTATACAAACAATAAAAGATGAGCAATTAAAACAAGAAATATTAGAACAAATAGATAGGAGACTTGACTAAAATGGATTTCAAGAAAGATTTTCCAATTTTTGAAAATAGAGATATTAGTTATTTAGATAGTGGGGCTACTTCACAAAAACCACAATGTGTTATAAATGTAGTTGAAGAATTTTATAAAAAGTTTAATGCAAATCCACATAGAGGAGCATATAGCTTAAGTTTAGAAGCAACAGAGCAATATGAAAATACAAGAGAGAAAATTGCTAAGTTCATAAATGCAAGAAATAAAGAAGAAATTATATTTTCTAAAAATGCTTCTGAAAGTTTAAACTTAATTGCATATTCTTATGGACTAAGTAATTTAAAACAAAATGATGAAGTTGTTTTATCAATTATGGAACATCATTCTAATTTGGTACCATGGCAATTTGTAACTAAACAAACTAATAGTATACTTAAATATATGTATATAAATAATGAGTTTGAGCTATCAAAAGAAGAGATAGAAAGTAAAATTACAGATAAAACCAAAGTTATTGGAATAACTCATATATCAAATGTTTTAGGAACAATAAATAATGTAAAAGAAATCATAAAATATGCACATAAAAAGGGTGCAATAGTAATAGTTGATGCTTCTCAAAGTATTCCTCATACAAAAGTTGATGTTCAGGATTTGGATGCAGATTTCTTAGTTTTTTCAGGTCATAAAATGTTAGCACCTTTAGGAATAGGTGTATTATATGGAAAAAAAGAGTTATTAAATAAAATGCCCCCTTTTCTAATGGGCGGAGATATGATAGAATATGTATATGAGCAAAACACTACTTACGCGCCACTTCCAAATAAATTTGAAGCTGGTACACAAAATGTAGAAGGAGTAGTTGGACTTGGAGCAGCAATAGACTATATAGAAAGCATAGGATATGAAACAATAAATAAAGTAGAACAAGAAGTTACAGAATATGCTGTGAATGAATTGTCTAAGCTAAACTTTATTGAAATGTATGTTACTCCAAATAAACAAAATCATTCTTCTGTTGTATCTTTTAATGTAAGAGGAGTACATCCACATGATGTTGCAAGTATTTTAGACGTAAATGGTGTATGCATAAGGTCTGGAAACCATTGTGCTCAACCACTACTAAGATACATGGGTATGGATTCTACGTGTAGAGCAAGTTTTTCTATATACAATACAAAAGAAGATGTAGATAAATTAGTAGATGCACTAAATAAAACATATAAAATGTTTGAAAAGTATATAAATAAGGAGTAAAATAGTGGAAAGACTAGATGATATTTATAATGACCTTATAATGGAACATAGCATGAATTCATATAACAAGAAAAATTTAGAAAGCTATGATTATTGTGAGTTAGGTCATAATCCAAATTGTGGTGATGAAATACAAATACAGGTTAAACTAAATGGAAACATAATAGAAGACATGGCTTTTACAGGACATGGATGTGCAATATCTCAAAGTTCTACATCTATTATGATAGATACTTTAAAAGGTAAAACAATAGAGCAAGCTAAAGAAATTATAAAAACATTTATAAATATGATAAAAAGAGAAACAAAAAGTGAAGAAGAACTAAAAAAGTTAGAAGAAGCAATTGCATTTAAAAATGTATCAAATATGCCAGCCAGAGTTAAGTGTGTACTTTTAGCATGGCATACAATGGAGGAGTTATTAGAGAAAAATGGAAAATAAGAAAGTATTGTTAGGAATGAGCGGTGGAGTTGACAGCAGTGTGTCAGCATTATTACTAAAGCAACAAGGGTATGAAGTAATAGGAACAACACTAGAACTATTTGCAGGAAGCAGTTGTTGTAATATAAATACATATATAGATGCTAAAAATGTTTGTAGTTCAATTGGGGTACCACATTTTACTTATGACTATAAAGAAGAGTTTAAAAAACGTGTAATAGATGATTTTATTAACTGTTATGCAAACTGCAAAACACCAAACCCTTGTATTGAATGTAATAAGTATTTAAAATTTGGTGCAATGTATGAAAAAGCAAAAGAACTTGGATGTAATTATATTGCAACAGGTCATTATGCTAAAACAGAGTATAGTGAAAAATATAAAAGATGGGTTTTGAAAAAGTCAAATGCAGGTAAAAAGGATCAAAGTTATGTATTATGGCAAATTCCTAAAGACTTAATTGAACATGTATTGTTTCCTCTAGCAGATTTTGAAAATAAGGAGCAAATAAGAGAGATAGCAAGACAAAACAATTTAAAGGTAGCAAACAAACCAGATAGTGAAGATATATGCTTTATTCCAGATGGAAATTATAAAAAGTTCTTAGAAAATAATTCTAATATAAAGCCAGAAGCGGGAGATATAGTAACTTCAGATGGAGAAGTATTAGGAAAACACAATGGACTATATAATTATACAATAGGACAAAGAAAAGGACTTGGAATTTCGTATAAAGAGCCTTTGTATGTAATTGGTTTTAACAAAGAAAAAAATCAAGTTATTGTTGGAAAAGAAAGTGAAATATATAGCACAGAAATGTTGGTAAATGAAATCAACTTATTATTAGTTGATGAGATTAAAGACAAAATGCCAGTCTTAGTTAAAACAAGATATTCAGCAAAAGAAGACAAAGCAACAATAGAGATGGTAGGAGATGACCTAATCAAAGTATGCTTTGAAAAACCAACAGCACGTGTAACGCCAGGTCAATCAGCAGTATTCTACATAGATGACATAGTTCTAGGCGGAGGAAAAATAATAAGTGCAAAATAAAATGTAGAGTTATAGAAATATAATAAAAAGCTGTTGATATAATAACTTTGATGAGCGTGGTTTCGTGGGGACCGACAACTTAGAATGTGTTATGCAAAGCTTCACTAGTGGAGATTTTCATTATACATTCTTAGGCAGTTGGGGGTGGAGCGAAGAAAAGTATTATATCAACAGCTTTAAAATATCAAAAAAATAACTAGTTTTGAACTAGTTATTTTTTTGTGAAACTTGAGCATATTTTTTTAATTTTTCATAAGCTAGATAATTGATCGAACCAGCAGGAAAATGTCCACTTGTATCTTTCTTACCAGCAGGAACTCCTGTTAATAATTCAATTCCTTCTTCAATAGTAGAAATAGCATAAATATGAAAATCTCCATTTTTAACAGCCTCAATAACTTCATCAGAAAGATTTAGATTATGAACATTTTGCTTTGGAATAATAACTCCGTGTGTTCCATTAAGTCCACGCATTTTACAAATTTGGAAAAATCCTTCAATTTTATCATTAACACCACCAATTGGTTGAATTTCACCTTTTTGATTAACTGAACCAGTTACACTAATGGCTTGATTTATAGGAATACCAGATAAGCTAGAAAGTATAGCATATAGCTCTGTACTTGAAGCACTATCACCATCAACACCATTATATAACTGCTCAAAACATACACTAGCAGTAAGTGAAAGAGGAATATCTTGTGCAAACATCTGACCTAAGTATCCTGTTAAAATCAAAACACCTTTTGAATGAGAGGAACCAGAAAGTTCAACTTCACGTTCAATGTTTATAATTCCACTTTTTCCTGTATAAGTATTAGCTGTTATTTTTACAGGCTTACCAAAACTGTATTCACCTATGTTCATAACAGTTAAACCATTTATTTGACCTGCAACAAAACCAGATGTATCAATAAGTAAAGTATTTTCTTTTATCATTTCTACATAACGAGAATCGTATTTCTTAACTCTGTTAACTCGTTCTTTTAAAGCCTTGTCAACATATTCAGCAGTAACTAATTTAGAACGGCCTATTCTAGCCCAAGTAGCTGCTTCACCAATTATTTGTGCTAAGTCATTAAAACGTGTAGAAAGTTTTTCTTGATTATCAGCAACTTTAGAAGCATATTCTACAACTCTTGCAACTGCTTCTTTAGTAAGAGGAGGTAGTTCCTCTTGCATACAATATCCAGCAATAAATCTTGCTAATTTATTTATATTTTCAGAAGTAATAGGAGCATCATCCTCAAACTCAACTTTGATTTTAAATAACTTTCTAAAATCGCTATCCATTGCAAGTAAAGATTGATAAATATTTTCTTCTCCAATAATAATTACTTTTAAATCAAGAGGAATAGGTTCAGGCTTTAAAGAAATCATTACCATAGAAGAGCGAGGGTCGGCTGCATTTTCAATTCCTAATTCTTTTGTTCTCAATGCTTTCTTTAAAGACTCATAACACAAATTATTACTTAATAAATCAGTTGCTTGAAAAATAATATAACCACCATTTGCTTTATGAAGCAATCCAGGTTTTAACATAGTAAAATCTGTTTTCAAACTTCCATAATAATTTTCATACTCTAGCTTACCAAAAATATTATGATAAGAATAGTTTGAATCCATAATAACAGGAGCACCTTCAGTTTGACTATTGTCAACAAACAAATTAACTCTATAATTTAACCAAGGTTTTACCAATTCTGGTTTTGGTTGAGGAGCATTAGGTTGCTGCTTAACTTTACCATCATCAATAAAACATGAAATATTTTTTAAAATATCTTTTTTAATACTATCTAAAAAGTGATTAATTTTTTTGTTTCTTTTATATTTCGACTTAATATAATTTATATGAGTATTAACAGTAAGTAGAGCAACATTAGATTGCCACTCTTCAACCTTTTTAGCAGACTCTCTTTCAATAGCTTTAATTTCACCAATTGCCTCCATAATATGTTGTTGTACAATTGTAGATTTTTCTTCATACTGTTTTTTTATGTTTTCATCTAATTTATTAAATTCTTCTTCAGGCATAGCTTTGCCATTCATAACAGGCATCATATAAATACCGGTTTGAGAAGATTTAACTTGAAATCCATATTCAGAAGACTTTTGATTTAGTTTAGCCATTAAAACACTACGTTTTTCCTCAAATTCTTGTTTAATTAAAGCTCTTTCCTTTTCAAATTCTTCATTATTAAATGTAGACTTAATATCAACTTTAACATCATTTATAAAATGGTCCATTAAATCTTGAAACTCTTTACCGCCACCAGCAGGAAGTGAAACTGCAATTGGTTCATTGGGGTTATCAAAATTATATATATAGCACCAATCATGAGGGGCTTTTTTCTTTTTAGAAATTGTGTTTAAGTAATTTTTAGTATACATAGTTTTTCCTACGCCACTAGGACCCTCTATATACAAATTATAACCCTTAACATCAACATTTAAACCAAACTCTAAAGCTCTAATACCTCTATCTTGACCAATACCTGTGTCGATAGGGTCCAGCTCTTCGGTTGTTTCAAAGTCAAATTGTTCAGGGTTACAAACCATTTTTAAATCTTTGTAGTTAAGTTCATTTGTTTTTTTCATTTTATTTCCTCCTTTGTTACAACGCTAAATCCATTAAAATAGCATTATCTTCATTATTATAATATTTTTTTCTAATACCAACTTGTTTAAAACCATATTTTTCATATAACCTAATAGCTGGAACGTTTTTTTCGTTTACTTCTAATGTAATAGAAGTTGCATTATGTATTTCTGAAAAGTCAATAATTTTTTCTAAAAGTAAAGAGCCAATACCAAGATTTCTCTTGTCTTTTCTTACAACAATATTCATAATATTAACTTCATCAATAATTAACAGTATTCCAGCAAATCCTATAATTTCATTTTCTTGCTTTAAAACAAAATATTTTGATTTACCATTTTCTAATTCTTGTTTTAAAATATTGTATGACCAAAAATCATCAAAATCTGTTAACAAGCAATCTTTAATATCTTCTAAATCTTGTAAATTCATTTCACTAATCATTTTTAATTCCATTCTTTTCTTCTAAAGCAAGCTCTGCCTGAGATTTTCTTAAATAAATAGGAGATAGAAAACTTGAATCGCCATATTCACCTTTTTTGTATTTAGTATAACCAATTTGACCAACGCTTATACCAGTAGAAGAGAGCTTTTCAAAAACTGTAATATCATAATTTTTAAAATTTAATTTTTCAATTAAATCCTTATATAAAACTGCTCCATCTCCAACAAAAGAAATGTTAGAAAATTCATTATTTTCTCCAATAAAATCTCTTAATGGATTTAGTGAAATATCTCCATTTGAATCTTTAAAAGAAAGAAAACCTAATTTATTTTTTAAAGTTTTGCTTTGAACAATTTCAAAAATTCCTGCATATACGTTACCATTATTGGCATTTATTAAACTGCAAATAAAACCATCTTGTTTTAAACTATAGGCCAAAGCCTCTAAAGACGAAACTCCAACTGTAGGAATATTCTTACTATCTGCAAATGCTTTAGCAGTAGCAATGCCAATTCTAACACCTGTAAAAGAGCCAGGTCCAACACAACAGCTAATCAAGTTAACATCATCTAATGATAAATTTGATTTCTTAAAGGCCTCGTCAATCATAGGCATTAACTTTTGAGAATGTGTTTTTTCATCATCATTATTTAATTCGATTATTGTATTCTGATTTTCTAAAATTGCAACAGCTGCATTCTTAGAAGAAGTATCAATTGCTAGTATTTTCATCTTGTAATCCTTTCTATGTTCAATTCTCTATATTCATCATTTTCTTCGCTTTTACTAAATGTAATCTTTATATGATTAGAAGGCAATGCATCCTCAATTATTTCACCCCATTCAATAAGACAAATTCCATTTTCAAAATATTCTTCTCCACCCATAGCGTAAAACTCATCAATATCAGCTAAACGGTATACATCAAAATGATATATAGGGCAAATATCTGCATTGTATTCATTTACAATAGTAAATGTAGGACTAGAAATTTCATTTTCTAATCCAAAATGCTTTAAAATGCCTTGCACAAATTTTGTCTTGCCAGAACCTAAATCACCTGACAAAACAACAATATCTTTCTTATGCAATTGACTTGCAAAGTTTTCAGCAAAATTTATAGTATCTTGCTCACTTTTTGAAATAAATTTATTCATAGTTTTTCCTCAAAAATAATCTAAACATATTTTATATTAATTCAATGTTTTTGTAAAGAAAATTGACAAAATATGCTAAATATTTTATAATAGTGTAAAATTAAGTAAGGGGGATTTACTATGGGAATAGCTTCATTAATATTAGGAATAATTTCTTTAACTACTGGTTGGATACCATTTGTTTGTTTGGCAATGTTTGCTTTAGCAATTGTAGGATTAATATTAGGAGCAATTGATGTGGCTAAAAAGAGCAAAATCGATGGAGGCAAAAAAGGAATAGGAATAGCAGGTTTGGTTATAAGTGCACTAGCAATTCCAGTAATAGTCATTAGCTCTGTAATTACAATAGGAGTAGTATTTGCTGTAATAAATGAACCTGAATTATATGATGAAACGTACGATGATTATGAGTTCAATGAAGATTACTGGCAAGATTATTATAGAAATATTTTACCAGATATAAGATTAAACGAAACTAATTCTATATAAGTTCTAACTAATATGTTAGAACTTTTTAATTGCTTTTCAAATATAAATATGCTAAAATGTTATATATGCAAAACAAAGAGAAAAGGTTGAAAAATAATTACAATTTTTGCAAGAAAAATTGGACTTGCTTTCAACTAGGTTAGTAGCTAAAAGAGGAGTTGAAATTAAATATGCAGGATAGAAAAAAGTTTATTCGTAATTTTAGTATTATTGCACATATAGATCATGGAAAATCTACGTTAGCAGATAGATTAATTGAAATGACGGGGGTGTTATCTAAAAGAGAAATGGAAAATCAAGTTTTAGATAATATGGATATAGAAAGAGAACGTGGAATTACAATTAAATCACAAGCTGTTAGAATGAAATATCATGCGAAAGATGGTAATGACTATGAATTAAATTTAATAGATACGCCCGGGCATGTAGATTTTAATTATGAAGTTTCTAGAAGTTTAGCAGCATGTGATGGAGCAGTCTTAGTAGTAGACAGTAGTCAAGGCGTTGAAGCCCAAACTTTAGCAAATGTATATTTAGCAATTGATAATAACTTGGAAATTTTACCAGTTATAAATAAAATTGACTTGCCAAATGCAAGACCAGAAGAAGTTAAAAAAGAAATTGAAGATATTATAGGAATACCAGCTCAAGATGCACCATGCATTTCTGCAAAATCAGGTTTAAATGTAGAACAAGTATTAGAAAGAATAGTAACTGATTTACCAGCACCAACAGGAGATGAAACAGCTCCTCTTAAAGCATTAATATTTGATTCTATTTATGATAATTACAAAGGTGCTATTGCTTATGTACGTATTAAAGATGGAACTGTTAAAGTTGGAGATGAAATGATTTTAATGTCATCAGGCAAAAACTTTACAATCACAGAAGTAGGATATTTTGAACCAGGAAAATACACACCTAGCAATGAGTTAAAAGCTGGAGAAGTTGGATACATTGCAGCAAGTATCAAAAGTTTACAAGATGTACGAGTTGGAGATACTATCACTCTAAAAGAAAGTCCTACACAAGAACCATTGCCAGGTTATAAAAAAGTTAATCCAATGGTTTATTGTGGAATTTATCCAATAGATGGAGGAGATTACGAAAATTTAAAAGTTGCACTGGAAAAATTAAAACTAAATGATGCTGCACTTGAATATGAACCAGAAACATCAGGAGCATTAGGCTCAGGATTTCGCTGTGGATTTTTAGGGTTATTACATTTAGAAATAATAGAAGAAAGATTGGATAGAGAATTTGACTTGAGTTTAATAACAACATCACCATCAGTTATATATAAGATACATAAAACAGATGGAACAGTATTAGATTTATATAATCCATCTGATATGCCAACACCGAATGAAATAGATTATATGGAAGAGCCAATGGTACAAGCAGAAATAATTACACCAAAAGAATATGTTGGTGGAATTATGGAGATATGCCAAAACAGACGTGGAACATATATTGATATGAAGTATTTAGATGCAACAAGAGTCAACTTGATTTATGAAATGCCTTTAAATGAAATTATATATGATTTTTTTGATACTCTAAAATCTAAGACAAAAGGTTATGCTTCATTTGATTATGAATTTAAAGAATATAGAAGGTCAGACTTAGTGAAACTAGATATATGGGTAAATGGAGAAGGCGTAGATGCTTTATCATTTATAGTACATAGAGATAGTAGCTATGAAAAAGGAAAGAAAATGGTAGAGAAACTTAAAGATGTTATACCAAGGCAATTATTTATAATTCCTTTACAAGCTGTTATTGGAGGCAAAATTATAGCTAGAGAAACAATATCAGCAATGAGAAAAGATGTACTTGCTAAATGTTATGGTGGAGATATAACCAGAAAGAAGAAGTTGCTAGAAAAACAAAAACGTGGTAAAAAGAAAATGAGACAAATAGGAAATGTTGAAATCCCACAAGAAGCATTCTTATCTGTCCTTAAATTAGATGAAGAGTAAATATTAGAAATAGGAGAGTATTTGATGGAAAAGGAACAATACAATGACCAAGTAGAAGGAAGAAATGCAGTACTAGAACTTCTAGAATCAGGCAGAGATATAAATAAAATATTAGTAGCTAATGGAGAAAAACATGGTTCAATACATAAAATCTTAGCGATAGCTAAAGAAAGAAAAATAATTGTAACTGAAATTGAAAGAAACAAATTGAATCAAATTGCTCAGACACCAAACAATCAAGGAGTTATTGCAATAGTGCCTCCTTATGATTATTGTGAAGTAGAAGATATTTTAGATGAAGCTAAAAGAAAAAATGAAATGCCATTTATATTAATATTAGATGGAATAGAAGATCCACATAATTTAGGTTCTATTATAAGAACAGCAGAAACGGCTGGTGTTCATGGAATTATTATACCTAAAAGAAGAGCAGCTTCTGTAAATAGTACAGTTAGCAAAGTGTCTGCAGGTGCAGTAGAGTATATGAAAATAGCAAGAGTTAATAATATAAATGAAACAATTAGATATTTAAAAGAACAAGATGTATGGATTTGTGGAACTGACATGGATACAAATACAATATATACAAAACAAGATTATAAAATGCCAATAGCAATTGTTATTGGCAGTGAAGGCTTTGGAATGAGCAGATTAGTAAAAGAAAATTGTGATTTCTTAGTAAAAATTCCAATGAAAGGAAAAATAACTTCATTAAATGCTTCTGTTTCAGCAGGAATTATAATGTATGAAGTTGTTAAAAATAGAAATTAATTATTTAAGTCATAAAAAAATCATATTATAAATTAATGATATGAACATCTATAATTTGAAATTAACATAAATATAACTAAGAAAAATGGCGAAAAATAAAGAAAAAATGGAACAATAAAAAAATCTTGAAAAAATATTAAAAAAAATTTAAAAAATATGTTGACTTTATAAAATTGCTGTGCTAAAATAGATATTGTCTTCAGCAAGAACATCTTGTTGAAGACTTAAAAAAGCACATTGAAAAGTAAATAACAAACCTTTGAGAAACCAAAAATAATAAAGGAAGATAGAAGCAAACTATC
>CAKOVW010000018.1 GCA_934122125.1 uncultured Clostridia bacterium
GTTGTTATTTTAGGAGGATTTAATTATGATAAATATAAGACCTGTTTCAGATTTAAGAAATAAGTATCCAGAAATTGAAGATTTAGTATTAAAAGAAAATGAAGCTGTTTATCTAACAAAAAACGGTTATGGTTCTATGGTTGTAATGAGTTTACAAAAGTATTCAAAACTTATAAGTGATGTAGAGTACAATGAATATATTGAAAGTGCACTTGATGAAGCTGATGCTGTTGCAGAAGATAAAAATACTAAATATCTTACACATGAAGAAGTTTTTGATACACTAAGGAGGAAACTAAGTGAATAAAAAATATAAAGTAATATATTTGCCATTATTTTATAAAGATTTAGAAAGTATTGTTGATTATATAGCTTATAATTTTAGTAATATCTCAGCTGCTCAAAACTTGCTTAATGAGCTTCAAACTGCTATAGAAACTAGAGCTATTAGTCCAACTTCCTATGAGAAATACTATTCAAATAGAAAAAGAAAGAATACATACTATAGAATTTATGTAAAAAATTATGTTATTTTTTATGTTGTTCATAATGATATTATGGAAGTAAGGAGAATTTTATATAATAAAAGGAATTTAGATACTTTAATCAACTAAAAAAATTCCCAGTCAAACTGGGAATTTTTTTTTATAAACTTTTGATTCTTTCTTCAACTTTTTCAAGCATTTCCTTGTATTTAGCAAGTTTTGCTTTTTCTTCATTTATTTTTGTTTCTGGTGCTTTGTTTACAAAGCCAGGATTTGAAAGCATTTTTTCTCCTCTTGCAACTTCAGAAAGTAGTTTTTCTCTTTCGCCTTGTAGTCTTTGTTTTTCTGCTTCTAAATCTACCAATTCTTCAAATGGTATATATACTTCTATTCCATCTGCTAAAACTGACATTGCATTTTGAGGTATATTTTCTTTGTTTTCTTGTATATTTATTTCATTTGCAAATCCTAATTTTTGTATCATTGCACTTGATTCTTTTAACATATCATTTGCTGTTTTAGTTACAAATATCAACTTAGATTTTTTACTTGGATGAACATTTAAGTTTGTGCGTAAATTTCTAATTCCAACTATTATTGTTTTTAATTTTTCTATTTGCTCCTCTTCTTTTTCAAATGATAAACTTTCTGTATATTCTGGCCATTTTGAAATCATTATGCTTTCATCATTATGGTATAGTTGCATATATATTTTTTCTGTTACAAATGGCATTACTGGATGTAATAATTTTAATGAATCTTTTAATACTTTGTTTAAAGTATATTGTGCAGCAAATTTTGTTGTGCAGTTTTCATCATATAAACGAGATTTTACCATTTCAATATACCAATCACAGAATTCATTCCAAATAAAGTCATATACTTTTTGTGTTGCAATTCCAAGCTCAAAGTTCTCTAGGTTATTAGTTACTTCTCTAACTAATTTATTTAATTTAGATAAAATCCATTTATCTTCATAACATAAGTTTTCTGGCAATTTATCTTCTGCTAACTTTGAACCATCTTCTGGCATATTGCTTAAAACAAATTTTGATGCATTCCATAATTTGTTTGCAAAGTTTGATGCTGATTCTAATTTTTCAGGCATATATCTAATATCATTTCCTGGTGATATTCCTAAAACTAGTGAAAATCTTAAAGCATCTGTACCATATTTCGCAATAATTTCTAATGGATCAATTCCATTGCCTAAACTCTTAGACATTTTTCTTCCTAGGCTATCACGTACTATTCCATGAATAAATACTTTGTTAAATGGTACTTGACCTGTATGTTCTAGTGCTGAGAATATCATTCTTGCTACCCAGAAGAATATTATATCATAACCTGTAACTAATGTACTTGTTGGATAGAAGTATTTATAGTCTTCAGTTTGCTCTGGCCAACCTAATGTTGAAAATGGCCATAATGCAGAACTAAACCATGTATCTAATGTGTCTTCATCTTGTTTTAAATTTGTGCTTCCACATTTTGTACATTTATGTGGTTCTTCTTTTGATACTATAACTTCTCCACATTCTTGACAATAATATGCTGGTATTCTATGTCCCCACCATAATTGTCTTGAAATACACCAGTCTTGAATATTTTCCATCCAGTTGTAATAAATTTTATCAAATCTTTCAGGTACAAATTCTACTTTACCTGTTCTAACTGCTTCAATAGCAGGTTTTGCCAAAGGTTCCATTTTTACAAACCATTGCTCAGAAATATGTGGTTCAATTGTATGATGACAACGATAGCACTTTCCTACATTGTGAGTATAGTCTTCTATTTTTACTAAGTAGCCTTCTTTTTGTAATCTTTCAACTATTTTTTCCCTTGCTTCATACATATCCATACCTTTGTATTCAGGTACTAAATTATTCATCTTGAATTCTTCATCAAATACAGGTATAATTTCTAAATTATGTTTTAATGCTGCTTGATAATCATTTGGATCATGTGCAGGTGTAAGTTTTACAGCACCTGTTCCAAATTCTTTTTCTACGAACTCGTCTGCTATAATAGGAATTTCTTTGTTCATAATTGGTAATATTACAGTTTTTCCTACTAAGTCTTTGTACCTTTCATCATCTGGATGTACTGCAATTCCTGTATCTCCTAGCATTGTTTCTGGTCTTGTAGTTGCTATTATAATATACTTATCTTTTTCTCCTTTTACTGGATACTTAACATGCCATAAATGTGTTGGTTCTTCTTCATATTCTACCTCTGCATCTGAAATTGAAGTATTGCAATATGGGCACCAATTTATCATTCTTTTGCCTTTATAAATTAACCCTTTATTGTATAAATCAACAAATACATCTTTTACAGCATTAGATAATCCTTCGTCCATTGTAAATCTTTCTCTAGACCAATCACAAGAACAACCTAATTTTTTAAGCTGATTTAATATAGTTCCACCATATTCTTCTTTCCATTCCCATGCTCTTTTTAAGAAGCCATCTCTACCTAAATCTTCTTTTGTAATTCCTTCTGTTTTTAGTTTTTCAACTATTTTAGCTTCTGTTGCAATTGAAGCATGATCTGTTCCTGGAACCCATAAAGTATTAAAACCTTGCATTCTTTTATATCTAATTAAAATATCCTGTAAAGTTTCATCAAGTGCATGACCCATGTGTAATTTACCTGTAATATTTGGTGGTGGAATTACTATTGTATATGGCTTTTTAGTTTTATCATCAGATGGTTTAAAATAACCCTTTTCATTCCAATTTTTATAAATTTCTTCTTCAAAAGTTTGTGGTTCAAACTTTCTTTCTAATTCATGCATTTTACATTCCTCCTTATTAAAACAAAAATCCTCGCCCTAAAATAAGGGCGAGGTATTATTCTCACGGTACCACCTTAATTTAACAATCTTATTGTTAATCTTAGTTACTTTTAACGCAAGTTACACGGATAAATTTACTACTATTTCAATTCATCAGCTCCAAAGCTACCTTCGGTTTTCTATGCTATCAGAAGCTCTCAGCCACTGGCTCCTGTTCTCTTTATAGCTAGTTAAAACTTACTCCTCTTTTTCTTTGCTTTTTAAACTATATTCTATGTTACCACATTTTGGTATTTATTTCAAGTATTTTAAAATATTTTTTGTTGTTTATTTTATATTGAAATTTTTAAAAATATTATATATAATACTAGTCGAGGTGTTTGATATGGAAAGTTTAAATCAGTTTTTAATAAATAAGCATGTATGGATTATACTCTTAACAATTATTATATCTATAGTGTTGTTAAGAATAAAAAATAAATTTTTAAATAGAGCAATAAAAAAAATAGAGAGTCGTGATAATTCAAGAGATTTTAAAAGAGAAATTACATATATAAAACTTGCAAAACACATTATAAATTATGTTGTTATAATAATTGCATTTTTATTCATATTGCAATTGTTAGGCTTTAATGTAAATTCGCTTATAGCTGGTCTTGGTGTTGTTTCTATTATAGCCGGTCTTGCTCTTCAAGATGCTTTAAAAGACATTATTATGGGATTTAACATTATTGTAGATAATTATTTTTCAGTGGGTGATATTATAAAAATTGGTGATGTTGAAGGAAAGGTAATTGAACTTGGTGTTAAGTCAACAAAACTAAAGGATGTAAATAATGATAATGTTTTTGTTATTGCTAATAGAAACATATCACAATCTCTACGTTTGTCTGATCAATTGTTTGTTGACGTACCTGTTTCATATGATGAGCCAACTAATAAAATCGAAGCGCTTATAGATAAAATGGTTGAACAAATAAGTAAAAATCCAAATATTAAAAATGTAAAGTATCTAGGTATAGGTGAATTTAAAGACTCTTCTATTTCCTATCGAATAATGATATATTGTTCACCAGAACATAAATTAGAGGCAAAAAGATATGCTTTAAGAGTTATTAAATTAACATTGGACGAGCATAATATATCTATCCCATATAATCAACTTGATATCCATCAAAAATAGATTTTTAAAAAGGTAGACACAATGTCTACCTTTTCCTATAGTTACTTTATACCATGCATATTTACAAAGCAAAATGTACATTTCTTATTCTTCTACATATCCTATGTATGGTAAATTTCTATATTTTTCATCATAGTCTAATCCATAACCTAATACAAATTTATTTTCTATTTCAAATCCCACATAATCTAATGCTATTTCTTTTTGTCTTCTTTCCTTTTTATTTAATAATACACATATTTTTAAACTTTTTGGGTTTTTAGTTTTTAAGTAATCGTACAGATAATTTAATGTTATTCCAGAGTCTATAATATCTTCTATAATTATTACATTTTTATTTTGTATATCTTCACTTATATCCAATTTAAAGTTTAATTTTCCTGTTGTTTCTCTATTATTTATACCATAACTACTAACTCTTACGAAGTCTAAAATCACTTCATTTTTAGTAATTTTCTTTGATAAATCTATTGTAAAATACACAGCTCCTTTTAATGTACACACAAGTACTATTTCTTCTCCCTTATAATCTTCTGAAATTTGATTTGCTAATTCTTCTATTCTTTTATTTAAAGTTTCTTCATTTATTAATATTTTATGTTCTAACATTTTATTGCTCCCTTTCTACCCCATTTTTTCTAGTTGATTGTATTACCTCTATGCCTTGTTTAGTACAAATTTTATCATTAATTAAACATCCTCCCTAAAAATAAATTTTAGATAATATTAACATATTCTTTAAATTTTTTAAAGCATTTTATATATTTTTTTCTAATCTTTTTGTATAATAGTTTTTATAGAAAGGATAATTTATATGACAAGTTTTGTTTTAAAATGTATTGCTATGATTACAATGCTTATAGACCATACTAGTATTGCATATTTTGGTCATACTACTCTATTTAATGTAATTGGAAGAATTGCTTTTCCTATATTTGCTTTTCAAATTTCTGAGGGATATATTCATACTAAAAATCTAAAAAAATATTTTTTTAGACTATTTGGGTTTGCAGTAATTTCTCAAATTCCATTTATGTTATTTGATTCTATGTTTACAAATAGTTTTACTTTTAATATTTTTGGCACTTTGTTTTTAGGTCTACTGGCTATTTTACTATATGATAAAATTTCAAACTCTTCTTTTAGATTTACAAAAAACAATAGGCTTAATTTAACAATAAGTAAAATATTTGGAATTGTTCCTGCTATATTACTAGGAGTGATTTCTGAAGTGTGTCATTTTGATTATGGTTTCTGGGGTGTTGCAATAATATTCTTGTTTTACTTTTTTAAGAATGATAAAACTGGTATGATAATATTTTATATCACTGCTTGTATTATTAAATATGGTATTGCATTTATTACTTATGGTTATCATTATTTATATGTGCTTTTGTGTTTAGGAACTATTTTACCTATAATATTCATTTGCCTATATAACGGAAAACAAGGTAAAAAGATAAAATATTTGCTTTATGCTTTCTACCCTGTT
This sequence comes from uncultured Clostridia bacterium, assembly GCA_934122125.1. Taxonomy (GTDB): domain Bacteria; phylum Bacillota; class Clostridia; order TANB77; family CAG-508; genus CAG-273. The sequence goes on from CAKOVW010000018.1 coordinate 5,961, forward strand.
CACCTATTAATTTTGTATTTTATTTTTAAATAGAATTTTAAAAATACAGACCTGTAATGCAAGCCTGTATTTTTGTTTTAATATTCAGATATATCTTTTATTAAATTGCTCTTTTCTCCAAGAACTAATTTACCATCTTTTCCGCTAAGAGTTAATGGTAAAACTATTTTTTGATTGTCGTTTTCATACTCTATACCAACTTTTGGAACAACTTCAGCTGTTTCTGCTTTTATAAGTATAGGCTCATTTACATTTTCTGCAATAACTTTATCTATTACAATTTCCCCAGCTTCTGTAACTTTGTATGTCCAAACTTTAATTTTTGCATTTTTTCCTTTAGGAATTACCACAAATTGTTCTTCATCTCCTGAAGAAATTGTTGTAAGTTTACTAAAATCTTCACTACTATTTAAATATTTCTCACTAAAGTCTTTTTCTTTTCCTTTAGCTATAAAGCCTATTGCTAAGCATTGTTCTCCCTCAAATGTTACTTTCGTAGTATTTTTTGGAATTAATAGATAAACTCCCACAGCAATTGCAGCAACAACTATTACTGCTAATATAATTAATAATACTTTTTTCATAAATACTCCTCCTTTTATTATATAAACAAAAACTCCTAAGGCAGCTTCACTTGATTTAATATTAATGTCTGAATAGTAAAATGTAAAATCTAGCTTTGGTATTTTTTTATATTTCTATACTGATTTTATTTTCTGTGTTATTTATTTTGAAGTTACTATCAAATTCTGCTATTCTTCTTAATTTGTTTATTAACTCTTCATTTTTAATTTCATTTTTAATTGTTATTGTAGAATTATCTATATTAATATTTATTATTTTTTCGTTTTCAAGTATAACTTCTATTATCTCTACAAGCATATAAATTAATATCTTGGAATCACATTTTAAAATTATATCTTCATTATATTCTAAATTAATTTTAGCATATTTCATTTTTAATTCTATGTCTAAAAGATTATTTAATGTTTCATTTAATTTACTTATTGAAACTTCTCCTAAATTCTCAAACTCCATAGTTTTAGTCATTTCTACTAATTTTCCTATTGCTGAATTTATATCTTCAGCAAATTTTTTTCTTTCTTCTTCAGTAACCCCCTCAGTACTTGCCAAAATATTTGATAATGGACCAATTACCATTGATTCTTCTCTTATTTGTCCTAAAACTTTTCCGAAAAATTTTCCTAAAAATTCATTACTATATTGTAACTTATTTATCTCATTTTTTTGCTCAAGCAATTTTTTATATAAGTAAGATGTTTTTATAGCTGATTTAGTCATCAATACTAGTTCATTATCACCTTTTAATTTATCGATATATCCTTGTATATTTAATGAATCCAGCATTTCCATTGGTGGAACTTTATCAGAATATCCTGTTCTTAGTATTATAACTGTTTCATTATTAAATTTTCTTAATTCTTCGATAAATTTATCTCCGTTCATTTCAGGCATAAAAAAGTCAAGTAATAATACATCTATCTTATTATTTTTAAGGAATTCTAAAGCTGCTTTAGGATTTGAATATGTTATAACATTAATTCCTTCAAATTTTAAAGTACTTTTTGTTGCACTTAACACTTCTTCAATATCATCAACAACTAGAACTCTAGCTTCTTTATACATGTTTTCTTCCATTTTAATTTTCCTCCTTATTAATTGGTATTTCTATATAAAATATCGTTCCAACACCATCTGTAGTTTCAAAATACATTTTTCCTTTAAAACTACTTTCAATAATTGTATTAGAATAATAAAGTCCGAAACCGGTTCCATTTTCTTTTTTTGTCGTTTTCATTTCTTTTAATAATGTATCTTTTACTTCATCAGATATTCCTCCAGCTTCATCTTTTATTATTATGATGTATTTATCACTTTCTTTTATTGCATTAACTTCAATTACTCCATTTTTTCCAATTTCTTGGTATGCGTCTATACTATTTTTTATAACATTTCCTATAACTCTGTCAAGTTTATTTTTCTCACCTAAAATTTTATAGTTTTCATTAACTTTATTTAAAATTTGACAGTTATTTTTTCTCAAGATGCTTCCAAATAATATTTCAATACCATCTATTAGTTCCTTTAGAGAAAATTCCTCTTTATCCTTGTCGCCAGTTGCTCTAATTTGATTTCGTACACCTGCTATTGTATTGCTCATCCTCTCAATGCTACTATCCATATTATTTAAGATATTTATAATTTCAGCCTTATCTTCTTGGTCAGCTTGTACTCTGTTATAATTAAAATATTTCTTTAAAGTTGTTACATTTGACTGTATTGCTGATAATGGTGAGTTTAAATCATGTGCAATTCCACCTGCAAATTCCCCTAGAATAGCAAACTGTGCTTGTCTTTGCATAATATATTCATTATCTTTTAATTCTTTTTCATGTTCTTCTGTTAGTTCGGCTATTTTGTTATAGTAGTATGATAAATCTCCGATTTCATCATTAGAAAATATCGCAATTTTTTCTTTGTTTTTGTTCTTTCCCTTTAGGATTTTCTCCAATGAGTTTGATACATTAACAATATTATTTGATATATTTTTTGCTAATATATATATAAATATAGTGTAAATCAGTAATGCTCCTATAATTATTGTAATATAGTAAGCCATTAGTGGCTGGTCTGTTGTGTTATATTCAAATCCAATATACCAGCTCATTCCTGTATTATCTTTTAATCTTAATGTATAGGCCTGTTGCTCTGTTCCATAAAATTCATATATAATATCGCTGTTCCCTTCAAAATAAAAATCTAAATATTTTTTAAAGAAATCTGATATTTTTGCTTCTGGTTTTGATGTATATTCATATGATATATCTGGAATATATATAAAATAATAATCATTTTGGCTTTTTAAAGGAATTGATTTTAAATTTTCTTTTATCTCATTTATATTTACATTGTTAAAATCTCTATTCTCAAGATATGCCTCATAATAGTTTGCATTTGTTTCAGCAAATTTTTCTGTAGCTTTAGCATAGCCAATTAAAGAAATTATTATTATTGAAACCCCAATAAATGGGATTATTTGTAATATTAAGTTGGTTGAAAAATTTAATCTTAATCCCAAATTCTTTTCGTATTTACTCTCAGTATTATATGTTTTTATCATTACATTTTTAAGTTCTCTTTGGATAAATGTAAATTGTATTATTTCAATTAGTGTGGTTATTGCTAGTAACATCAAAAAGAATTTTAATATAGCTAGTCCATCAGAAATCAGTAAAAATGTTAATGACATTCCCAATACTAAAACTATAATTATTTGTAATAAGTAGAATTTATATGGAACGGTTATACAGTCTTTTCTTGTTTCTTTAATTTCATCATAAGAAACCTTTTCCTTATTATGATATTTATTCAAAAATCGATAAATATTTTTTAATGATTTGTTTAATGTAAATATATGTATTGCAGTTCCTACCACAAAAATCATTATATATTGCTCAACATGGCTTAATTTTTCAACAGATTTTTGAAATGCAATATTTTCTGAATTTGGTGGATAATTTTGTATAATAGGCATAATTTTATATGTAACAAAGATTAATATTAAGTTAACCAAAATAATTAGTATATATAATCTTAGTTTCATTCTACTTACTTCTTTCGTGTTCATTTATCATCCTCCTATCTTAAATGCTATATTTACAATATTCATTAAATATGACTCGTTTACATTGTTCCATTTAAAATTCAAACCGCCTAAAATATTTAAAGTAATATCTTTACTATATTCATTAGTATTTTGATTTATAATGGCTTTTAGATGTTCTACACCAACATTGTAATTCTCATATAGCTTTTCTTTTATGTTATCTACATTAGTAATATTAAGTTCATTATATTTTTTTCTTATTATTTTTGCAATATCTGATACTTTAACAACCTTATCACTTTCAATATGATAAATAACATTATTGCAAGAACTATTTAATATTATACTAATTGCTTTTACACACTCATCTGCTGGTGTTAAATAAATCTCTGAATTAATCATTTCTATTGTTTGTAATCCGATATTTCCTATTTCTTTAATTGCTAACATAAAGGCATTTTGTTCAAAATTATTTTGGAATTTTCCATCTGACATTCTCGGCATAATGTTTCCAATTCTAAATATTTTAGCATTTACCTCTTTATTATTTATTGCTTTAAGTATTATTTCTTCGGCTTCATACTTAGATATTAAATATGGACTTTTATCAAATGTTTGATTTATATTTAATACATTTTCGTCAAAAATTCTTGTTGTATCTTCATTTTTAAATCCATGTAATGATAATGTAGAAATATGAGCAAAATCAATATTATTTTCTTTGCAAATTTTCAATATATTAAGAACAGTTTTGACATTATCTTTGTAGAAACTAGCATATTTACCTATATGCTTTACATTTGCAGCACAATTAATTACTGTTGTAACTTCTCTTCTTATTTTGTTTAATTCTTCTGGAAGAATTCCAAAGTTTTCTCTTGTTAAATCTCCATTTACTACAATTGTTTTCTTTTTAATCATATTGCAAGTTTCTTCATCAAAATAGTATTTAATGGTGTTTTCAAATCTCTCATAACTTGATAATCCTATTTTGGTTCTAACTATACAATATATTTTTTCTGTGTTTTTGCTCTCCGCTAACTCCCTTAATAAGTTCACTCCAACAAAACCAGTTACACCTGTTAAAAGAACAGTGTTCATATTGAATTTGCTACTAATATTTTTTACTTCTATATTCTCTTTTTTATTTTCCCTCTTATTTACTATTTCAGTATTCATCATATTAGCTAAATCTTTTACCGTAGAATAATTATACAAGTCTTGTATTGTCATTTTATCGTTTCCTAATGAAATATATAAACTTGTCATATTTAAAGAATCTAGCCCCAAATCATCTTCAAAATCATCAGTAATTGAGAAGTCTTCTTTTACTATTTTCTTTACCTTGTCATATATCATTTGTTCTAACGCTGTTTGTGGACCGATAGTTTTATTTTTGGTGTTTAAATATTTGTTGGTAATTTGTTCTAGTTCTTTTCTGTCAATTTTGCCGTTTTTATTCCTTGGAATTTTGTCCAGTTCTATAATGTGTTTAGGTTTCATATAAAATGTTATATTTTCATCTATTACATTTTTTATATCATCAGTTTTTATGTTTAAACTTTTTTCATTTTTACAGATAAATAATATTAATACATTAGAATTTTTTATTTTTGATGTTATAACAGATATTTCTATGTTTTCGCCTAATAATTCTTTTATTCTTTGCTCTACTTCATTTAATGATACTAAATATCCCCCTGCAACTTTTACAAAGTCATCTTTTCTTCCTATAAACTCTAATTCCAAATTTCTATTTAGCTTTACAATATCACCAGTTTTGTAACATTTACATTTACTGCCTGATATTTCATTAAATAATGTTATAAATTTTTCTTTTGAAAGTTTATCTTGATTCAAATAACCTTTTGCAATATTTTTAGCCGAATTTTCCTCTTGATATATTCCTAACTCCCCTTGTATATTAATAGGTAGAATTTTGTTATCTTTATCAAGGATTATAGCTCTTGTCGTTGGCATTAATTTTCCAATAGTTGAAAAATCTTTTTGAATATCCTCAACTGTAACTTTATGTTTTGTCATAAACATTGTGGCTTCTGTTGGACCATAAGTATTATAAATACTTAAATTTGGATTATTTAGCAATAATTTTTCAAACTTCTTTGGGTTTAGAACTTCCGCACCTGTTCCTATTATTCTTAATTTGTCTAATTTTATATTATTCTCAATACACACATTTTGTATTTGCTCAATCCATTTATGAACTGTAAACAATCTTGTAACATTGTCTTTTTTCATTATTTCGACTACTTTTTTTGCATTAAATTCATCCTCTTTTGATATTAATACTAATGTACCGCCATTTAATAGTGATGAATAAATATCAATTGCAGAAGCATCAAAAGAATGTTTTAATAGTGAAACTGCAACATCATCTTTTAAATATTTTAAATCCTTATCCAAATTCATAGAATTGATCAATGAAATTATATTTTCATTTTTCATCATGACGCCCTTAGGTTTACCAGTGGTTCCAGATGTATAAATAATATAAGATATATCCGATGGTAAAATCTCTATTGGGTTGATTTCAACATTTTTATCTTTGACATCATCAATATTGATTATCTCTATATCATTTACTTTGATAATGTTAATATACTTGGTATTTGTTATCAATATTTTTGATTTTGAATCTTTTATAATATACTTTACTCTGTCTATTGATTCTTCAGGTAAAATCGGAATATAATGATTACCTGATTTTAAAACACCTAAAATACTTATAATGAAATTGATTTCGTTGTCTAAAATGATTGTAATATTTTCTCCATATATTCCCTTTTTTTGTATGTTACAGCATAAGTTATTTGCTTTGTTATTCAATTCTTCATACGTTATTTTATTATTTCCACAAATTAATGCAATTTTATTTTTATTTTCATCTACAACGCAATTAAATCTTGACACTATAGTTTGATTATTTATTTCTACACTACCTGTATTATTAAATTGTGTAATTAGCTTTTTATCCATTTCTGAAAGAGGTGTTATGTCTTTTATCTCTATAACTTTATTTTCTAAAACTTGTTTAATAATTCCCATAATTCGTTCATGCATATCATCTATATCATCTTTATTCATACAATTTAATAGAAAATCATAATATAAAAGATTTTCTCCAAAATGATTAACATAGCTTATTAATAATGGATTAGCTTGGGTATCATTTGAAATCCAAGTTGTCTTGCCAGTATCTCCATCAAGTGTTACTTCCAATTTGTTTATTTGATATGAAAAGGCTATTTCATATAAGTTAATGTTCTCTTTTGAGAAATCTTGATATGCCTTTTGTATTTCATAATATGGATATTTTGAATGTTTAAAACATTGTAAATTTGTAGTATTTATATTTCTGCAAACATCAATAAAAGTCATTTCTCCTTTTGTTATAATATTTATAGGTAGAGTTGCAATAAACATTCCCATCATTTCTAATTCTTTATCAGCTTTTCTTCTATTTAAAAATGGAGTTCCTATTATAATTTCGTCTTCATTAAAAATTTTTGAAAAATAAACTGAAATTATGCCTAGCAAAAACGCATATTCACTAATTTTATTTTCACAACAAAAAGATGATATTTTTTCAAACAATTCTTTTTCTATTGCTTTTTCTATCCTTTTGCATTTTTTATCTTTTGGTATTTCATATTCATTTTTACATTTTAAGTTTTTTATATATTCATTCCAAAACTCTTTATCTAACTGATACCTTGAAGATAATTTGTATTCTTCATCTTTTTTTATATAATTTATATATGATGGTTTTATATCAATTTCTTCATTGTTTGATATTTTTAAATAATATTCCTTTATTTGTTCTGCAATTTGGCCCAATGTCCACGCATCTGAAATTATATGATGAGTTTTAACACTCACACACGTTTCTACTTTGTTCTGTATTATTCTAATATCATATAGTTTACTATTTATAATTTGCATTTTTTCTTCTGATATTCTTTTTACAATTTTATTGATTTCACTATCGTTATCATTATTTAATATATATACTTTAAATGTTTCTTTTTCATATTCTGATATATATTGTTTAGCGATTCCATTTTCTTCGACTATTCTAATTCTTAATGCTTCATTTGTTCTCACTATTTCATTTATTACTTTGTTTAATATATCTACATCTAACCTTTTATTAATTCTAAAAGTTCCAAGGATATTATTTATAGTCGTATTAGGGTTGATTCTGTCTAATAACCATATATTTTCTTGTGGTATAGTTAAATTATACATTTTAATTTTATTTTCCATAGACATCCTCTTTTTAACTTCCATTTTTTCCTATTTTATCATTTTCCATTTTTTTTTGCAACTGTAATATCTTAATAACAAAAGATTGTCTTTTAAATGTCCAGCTTGAAAATCCTCAAATTTTTCTAACTAGAAACGAGTATCATTTTCATCATCTTTTTTAGAAATTTTATTTCATACATAACTTTAAATCTTCAAAGATTTTTCCTATACAATAAAATAATTTTAAATTTTTGTCATAAGTTTTGGATTGGCTAAATATACATTAAATAAAGTTTAGTACAAACATTTCTTAGAGGGGGTTTAAATAATTCATGGATGAGAATTTAAAGTTATATCAAGATATAGCAGAACGTACTGATGGCGACATTTATGTTGGTGTTGTTGGCCCTGTACGTACTCGGAAAATCAACTTTTATTAAAAATTTTATGGATTTACTTGTTATTCCAAATATTGATAACGAGTATAAAAAAGAAAGAGCTAGAGATGAACTTCCACAAAGTGCTGGTGGAAGAACTATTATGACTACTGAGCCTAAGTTTATTCCAAATGAAGCTGTTGAAGTTACAATTGGAGATAATTTAAAGTTCAAGACAAGGCTTGTGGACTGTGTTGGTTATTTAGTTAATAATGCTATTGGCTATTTAGAAGATGACATGCCTCGTATGGTAAAAACACCTTGGTATGAGGAAGAAATACCTTTTGAAGAAGCTGCTGAAATTGGCACTAGAAAAGTAATAGCTGAACATTCTACTATTGGTATTTTGGTAACTACTGATGGAAGTATTACAGATATTCCTAGAGAAGATTATATTAATGCTGAGGAACGTGTTGTAAAGGAATTAAAAGAACTTAATAAACCTTTTGTTATTGTTTTAAATAGTGATGATCCATTTTCTGATTATACTAAGGCTCTGGCTAAAAAACTAGAAGAAAAATATGGCGTATCTGTTTTACCTACTGACTGTGCTAGGTTAGATATAGAAGACATTGATGATATATTTAGTAAAATTTTATATGAATTTCCTATTGAAACAATTAACATTGACTTTCCTCGTTGGGTTGATGGTTTGCCTGATGACCATTGGTTAAAAGTTGAATTGTATGATGAAATTGAAAAAGCATTTGATAATATTCGTATATTGAAACAAGTAGACAGTGGGATTGGTCAGCTTCAAAATACTAAAGTTATTACTAAAACTTCATTATCTGAGGTTAGACTTGGTGAAGGCAGTGTGAGAGTTTCTATTGAGCTTGTTGATGAGCTATTCTATAGGGTATTAACTGAAATTTCTGGTGTTGAAATTGATAATGAGGGTGCATTATTTAGCACTATGACAGAGTTTGCAAGAACTAAAAAACAATATGATAAAATTGCATATGCTTTGGAGGAAGTAAAAGCTACAGGTTATGGAATTGTAACTCCTTCAATTGATGAATTAATTTTAGAAGAACCTGAAATGGTGAAACAAGGTACTCGTTTTGGAGTAAAACTAAAAGCAAAAGCTCCAAGTATACATATGATAAGGGCAGATATTGAAACAGAAGTATCTCCTATTGTTGGTAGTGAAAAACAGTCTGAGGATTTGGTAAATTATTTACTTTCTGAGTTTGAATCAGATCCTAAGAAAATTTGGGAATCTAACATTTTTGGTAAAAATTTACATGAGCTTGTTAATGAAGGCTTACAAAATAAATTAGCTAGAATGCCTGAAGATGCTCAAGCTAAACTTCAAGAAACGTTAGAGCGTATTGTTAATGAAGGTAGTGGCGGATTAATTTGCATAATTCTTTAAAATTTTTGAAACGTATTGAATTAAGTTCAATACGTTTTTTGAATATTTTTTCATATTATGGAAAATAATAAATGTAGAAATTTTTATGTTTGGGAGTTATATATGAGTTTTAAAGATAAACTTACAAATATAGTTAAAAATGTATTTGAATCACCTGATCAAAATGAATATAACTTTACACTATCTAGTCCTTATGAAAATGATAATAACAACATTAGCATGACACCTGAAGAGATTGATAAGAATGAGAAAATCTTTGAGGCTGAAAACATTTTTCCTAGCCTTTCTATTAATCTTGAGTATGTTAAAGTTAAATATAATCTTTTAATAAATAGTGATATTGTTGTTAGAGAGTTCACTTTGACAGCTAGAAATAGGCAATATAAGGCTTTTCTTCTTTTGATTGATGGTATGGTAGATTCAGAACTTGTAAATGACAATGTGCTAGAAGCTCTTATGATGCGTAATAGAGCTAATATTTTTGATGGTGAACAAAATCAGGTTATAAATGAGGCTAAGACAAATAATATTACTGTTAGAAAAGTTAAGAAGTTTGATTTAGAAACATATATTTCTGATTGTTTGCTTCCTCAAAATAGTGTTAAAAAAGTCAATTCTTTTAAAGATGCATTTGATGGCGTTAATATGGGAGACTGTTTGCTTTTTGTTGATACTCTTGGAATTGCTTATGATATTGATGTAAAAGGATTTAAGCAAAGAGGTGTTGAACCACCTAATAATGAGGTTATTATTAAAGGACCTCAAGAAGGATTTGTTGAAAATATTCGTACCAATACTTCTCTACTTCGTCGAATTATCAATAATGAAAATTTAATAATAGAAAGTATCGAAGTTGGTAATTTAAGCAAAACCAAATGTTGTATTTGTTATATGCAAGATATTGCAAATGCCGATTTAGTTGCAGAAGTAAAATACAGGGTTAGCAATTTAAAAATTGATGCTTTGCTTTCTAGTGGTGAACTTCAACAATTAATCGAAGATAAAAACAATTATACAATTCCACAAATAATATCAACTGAAAGACCTGATAAGGCTGCTAAGCATTTATATAGTGGCAAAGTAGTAGTTATAGTTAATGGAAATCCTTATGTTCTTATTATGCCAGCTACCTTTACTGATTTCATTACATCACCTGAAGATAGTAATTTAAAGTTTCAGTTTGCAAATTTTTCAAAATTTTTGCGTTTAATTTCGATTTTTACAACACTACTTCTTCCCTGCTTATATGTTGCAATTTCAGATTTTCATCAAGAGCTACTTCCAACTGAATTGCTGTTTTCTGTAATTGCTTCAAGAGAAAATGTTCCATTTCCTATTATTTTTGAAATTTTACTTATGGAAATTTCTTTTGAGCTTATTCGTGAAGCCGGTTTAAGAGTTCCTTCTCCTATTGGCCCAACCATTGGTATTGTTGGTGCTTTGGTTTTAGGCCAAGCTGCTGTTAGTGCTAATATTGTAAGCCCTATTTTAATTATTGTTGTCGCAATTACTGGTATAGCATCTTTTGCTATTCCTGACTTTTACTTTGGCTATCACTTGAGAATATTAAGGTTCGGATTTACTCTTTTAGCATATATTGCAGGATTTTTTGGAATTGCTGTTGGTCTTTGCGTATATGCTACTATTTTATGTAGTATCAAATCTTTTGGAGTTCCATTTATGGCACCATATAGCCCTATTACAAACATAAATGAAAGTGGATTTTTCTTAGACCCAATGTGGAAGCGTGAAAAAAGGCCTGATTATTTAAATACTAAAAGGCAAAATTCTCAATCTCATATAAGTAGAACTTGGAAATATAAATAGAAAGGAGCATTTTATGACAGAGCAAAAATTAGGAAAATGGGAAGCAATTATTTTAATTGTCGCTATTGTTATAAATCATATAATTTTAGGCTTACCAAGAGGTATTGTAGCTGAGCATGCTTCTTCTGCTATTCTTAATGTTATATATGTTAGTGCTATTGTTTTACTTTTAGTTTTTTTAATATGTAAATTATTAGAGCATTTTCCTGGTTTAGATATTATAGATATTTCTGAATTTTTAGGCGGCAAAGTTTTAAAAATAGGAGTTTCAATTCTATTTTTACTATATATTACATTTATTACTGGAATATTGCTTAGAAGTTTCTCAGAAGGATTAAAACTTATTTTCTTTCCTAGAACTTCTTTACCTATAATTATGATATTATTTTTGATAGCTATTGTAATTATGAATAAACTTAATATTGTTTCTATTGCGCGTGCTAACTTGTTTTTTACAATATTAGTTGCTGTTAGTATGATTTTTATATTTATAGGAAACTGGAAAGATCTTACTTTTGAAAAGATTTTTCCTATTTTAGGGAATGGTGCTTACACAACATTTTTTAGTGGATTAAGCAATTTATTTGCCTTTGGTGGAATTGCTTGTATATACCTTCTTCCACCTTATTTGAAAAATCAAAAAGATTTTAAAAAAGTAGCTTATACATCTGTTAGTCTTTCTGCATTTTTCTTACTAATTAGTGTGGCAACTTTACTTTTTATTTTTCCACCTACTATTATAGAGCAACAGATATTTCCTATTTATTTAGCATCTCGTTTTATAGATTTTAGTAGATTTTTTCAAAGGTTAGATGCATTATTTTTACTAATTTGGCTACTTTCAATTATATGTTATTTGGCAATTGTGCTTTATTTTTCTACTAGCATATTTAAAAAAGTTACCAATTTAAAATATTCAAAATGGATTTCTACTTTGTTTGCTTTATTTATATTTGGAACTGCTTTAATTCCTAAAAATATGCAAGAAATAAACTTTTTAGAAAATACTGTATATAGATATATTATTTTGATTTTAGTGTTTGTATTAAGTTTTATAGTTTTAATTTTGGCTAATATAAAATATCTACGACACCAAAAAAAGAAAGGAATTACTGATGAAAACAGCATATAAATATATTTCAATTATTTTAATTGCAATATTATTTTCTTTTGCTTTTACAAGTAGCCATCGTATTCAAAGTATAGATGACCTATCTTATATAGTTGCACTAGGTATAGATGTTGGTGATACTGAAAGACTTAAAGTTACATTTCAATTTACTAAACCAAGTGCCGCTTCTGGAGAAAGTTCTTCAAATGAAAGTTCATCTATAATTATGGATACAATAGAAGCTCCTTCTATTGATGCTGCACTTAATTTAATGAATACTTATTCTAGCAAGGAAATAAATTTATCACATTGTAAACTTATAATATTTTCTGAAGAAATTGCAATGTCTGGTATTAAAGAAGAAATATTTTCTTTAGCCAATAAAGTACAAATCAGACCAGATACAAATATCCTTATAAGTACTTCTTCTGCAAGAGATTATATTGCAAGTGTAAAGACAACGTTAGAAAATTTAATAACAAAGTTTTATGCTACTTTTCCTAATTCTAGTGAATACACTGGCTATATTGTAGATGCTAACCTTGGACAATTTATGAATAAAATAACCTCTATTGCTTCTCAGCCTGTTGCACTTCTTCGGTAATATAATTTCTAAAAATGATTCAAATCAATCATCTAACAACAAAACTTCTGATGATTCTGGTAGCGAAATTTTAGAAGCTAAAAATGGTGTTGAAAATGTTGGTACTGCAGTGTTCAGGCAAGATAAACTTGTTGGCACTTTAACTTCTTTAGAAACTGTTGCTCATTTGATTATTACTGGTAAAGTTAAAAGCTGTAATATTTCAATGCCAGACCCTGAAGATAAAAAAAATTTAATTGACTTATATTTTGACTTTACCACAAAGCCTAAAGTTGATGTTTCACTTGTAAACGGGACACCTTATATAAAAATAAAAGTTAAAGCAAATGCAACTATTTCTTCTATTAAGCAATTGTCTAATACTAATACTAAAGAGCAAATTAAACTGACTCAAGAATATGCTAATAATTATTTAGAAAAATTGCTTTTGCATTATTTATATAAAACTTCAAAAGAATTGAAGTCTGATTGTAGTGGTTTTGGTAATTATGCTTTAAAAAATTTTAAAACTATGCAAGAATTAGAGAATTATAACTGGTTACAACATTATCAAGATTCATTTTTTAAGGTTGAGCCTGAAGTTGTAGTTGATTCAGGATTTTTGCTAACAGGAATTTAAAAGGAGAGTTTTATGGTTGTAGTTTTTTTAGTAGTTCTATTTGCCTTATTTGCTTTAGTTGAAAGTGTCAGTTATGGGTTTTACGAAGTTGTTGTAAACAAAAATAAGCCCGGAGGCTTAATTTTAATTTTTCTTACTATTATTGGATTTATTTTTGCTATTACAATGTATTTTATATATTAAAACGTGCCATTGGGGACGGAGAATTTTGGCACACTTTTAGTTAAATTGTAATGTTGTTCTTAATAAGAAATGTGCCAAAATTCTCCGTCCCCAATGGCATATTTTTAACCCGAAATCTTTTCAAAGTCTACTTTTCTTGTTAGTTTGTCTGCAAAGATTACACGCACTTTTATGCTGTCCCCTATTTTATATATCTTCTTGCTTTTTTCGCCTTGAAGTGTTTTCTTTTCTTCGTCATATATAAAGTATTCGTTTCCTAAGTCATCAAAACGAATTAGTCCTTCTACCGTGTTTGGAAGTTCTACAAACATTCCAAATGATGTTATACTTGAAATAATGCCCTCATATTCTTCGCCAATTTTACTTTGCATATATTCAGCTTTCTTAATTGCGTCTGCATCTCGTTCTACTTTTTGTGCAATTTTTTCTCTTTCAGATGAACGTTCTGCATATTTTACAGCTTGACTACTATATTTTTCTATTTCGTTTTCTTTTAGTTGATAGTTTTCTTCTAAGTATTTTGATATTATTCTGTGTATGAATAAGTCGGGGTATCTTCTTATTGGTGATGTGAAATGGCAATAATATTTACTTGCAATTCCAAAGTGTCCTTTATTTTCTGCTTCATATCTTGCTACTTTTAGAGTTCTTAGTATAAGGTTTGATACTACCCTTTCTTCTGGTTTGCCTTTTACTTTTTCTAAAACTTCTGCAAATGCTTTTGGATGTATATTGTCTTTGTTTCCTTTTATTTTATATCCTAAATTCCATAAAAATTTATTAAGCTCATCTATTTTTTCTTCGTCTGGTACTTCATGTACACGATATATAAACGGAGCCTCTAACCAATAAAATTTCTCTGCTACAGTTTCATTTGCAGTTAGCATAAATTGCTCTATAATTTCATTTGCAAAATACATTTCATATTTGTCTACATTTATTGCTACTCCTTGTTCATCTAATGTTATTTTGCTTTCTGGAATATCTAAATTTAGGCTTCCTGCTTTTGTTCTTCTTTGTTTTAATATATTTGCAAGTTCTGCCATTCTTTTAAAGTGTTCAAAGTATGGTTCACATTCTTTTAATAATTTTTGTTTTGCTTTTGGTTTGAATATACCTTTATCTTCTGCTCCCTCTATTTCGTCTAGTATAGTTTGTACCTCTTTGTAACTCATTCTTCTAGTTACTTTTATTACGCTTTTTTGTATGTCTGAAGATACTACCTCTCCTTTTTTGTTTATTTCCATTAAAACAGTTATTGCAAATCTATCTTCTTTTTGGTTTAAACTACATATTCCATTTGATAGTTCTTTTGGAAGCATTGGTATTACTCTATCTAGCATATATATACTAGTACCTCTGATTATTGCTTCCTTGTCTAGTTTAGATTTTTCTTGAACATAATAGCTAACATCTGCAATAGACACATTTAAAAGATAATTTCCATTTTTTAATTTTTCTACTGACGCAGCATCATCTAAGTCTTTTGCATCTTCTCCGTCAATAGTAAATATTATTTTATTTCTTAAATCTAATCTATTTGGAATGTCTTTTTTAGCTACTTCTTGTTTTATTGCTTTTGCTTCATTTATAACTGCTTCTGGAAATTCATATGGCAAGTCGTAGTCTTTTACTAATGAAAGCATGTCCACTCCTGCTTGATTTATATTGCCTAGTATTTCAATTATTTTGCCTTCTGCTTTTCTATTTTTTTCAGGTAATTTCGTTATTTGAACTACTACTTTTTGATTATTCTTGGCTTTTTTACTATTCTTTTTAGATATGTATATATCTGTTTTTATTTTTCTGTCGTCAAGCACAACAAAACCGAAGTTTTTACTTTTTTGAAAAACTCCTACATATTTATCTTTTTCAAATTCTTGATTTTCTTTTTTTAACTCTTCTTTCATACTTTTCCTTTACTTTTATTATGTCATAACTTTAATTAGTTATACTTTTTTATACATTAAAATCTTATAGAGTAGGCACAGCGACTTTGACATATATTTTTTCGTGCTTTAGACGAGAAAAAATATATTCAAAGTGCAAGCAAACGTACCGATATTATATACAGCAAAATGTGGCAGAATTTCATTCTGCCACATTTAAATTTCTATACTAGATATAGGATTCCTAAGGCAATTGCTAACACAACAAACACTATTCCAAGAATTATTGTCCATCTTTTTAGCTTACCTTGCTTTGTTCTTCCCTTATTTTGTTCATAAAAGTTATTAGTTGAAGAACCTGTAATTGTTCCTGAAGCTCCTGCTTTTTCAGTATTTTGTATAGTAGCCAAAATAATTAAAGCAATACATATAATAATATAAATAACTAATATGATATATTTTAGTATTTCCATATTCACACTCTCCTATATTTGCTTCTTTAAAACAATTATTAAACTAGTTTTAAAATAACCATTTCTGCATTATCACCTTTTCTTGGTCCTACTTTAAGTATGCTTGTGTATCCACCAACTCTACCTTCATATTTAGGAGCAATTTCATTAAATAATTTTGCAGTTAAATCAATGTTATTTCCTTCACTATCTTTAACTTTATTAATGTTTTTCATCATTTTTCTTCTAGCATTTAATCTTGATGGCATATCTTTTTGTCTTTTCTCTGTTGTTGTTTCTTTTACTACTTTTAGATATTCTTTACCATTTTTACTTTTTACAAGTTCTGTTACTTTATTTCCCTTGCTATCTAATTTTGCTTTAGAAACTTTAACATCTACCATTTCAAAATTGTCTTTTTCTTTTACTGCTAATGAAATTAAGCTGTCTGCAATTGCTTTTACTTCTTTTGCTCTAGCTTCAGTAGTTTCAATTTGTCCATGTAGCATTAAATCTGTTGTTAATGTTTTTAACATTGCTAGTCTAATGTCTGTTGTTTTACCTAATTTTCTATTTGTAGCCAATTTATTTTCCTCCTTCTGCTTATTCTTCTTCTTTGGCAAAGTCTAAATC
>CAKOVW010000019.1 GCA_934122125.1 uncultured Clostridia bacterium
TACTTAAATAAATGCGATATGGTTGATGATCCAGAATTATTAGAATTAGTTGAAATGGAAGTTAGAGATTTATTATCAAGCTATGACTTCCCAGGTGATGAGATTCCAATTATTAAAGGTTCATCATTAAAAGTTCTAGAAAGCACATCTACAGATCCTAATGATCCTGTATATGCTCCAATTAAAGAACTTATGGATGCAGTTGATAGCTATATTCCAACTCCAGACAGACCAATTGACCAACCATTCTTAATGCCAATTGAAGACGTTATGACAATTAGTGGTAGAGGTACAGTTGTTACTGGTAGAGTTGAAAGAGGTCAAGTAAAACTTCAAGACGAAGTTGAAATTGTTGGACTATCTAAAGAATCTAAGAAAACAGTTGTTACTGGTGTTGAAATGTTTAGAAAAACATTAGACCAAGCTGAAGCTGGAGATAACGTTGGTATCTTATTAAGAGGTACTCAAAGAAACGAAGTTGAAAGAGGTCAAGTATTAGCAAAACCAGGAACAATTCATCCACATACAAAATTCAAAGCACAAGTATACGTTCTAACTAAAGAAGAAGGTGGACGTCATACTCCATTCTTTAATGGATATAGACCACAATTCTACTTCAGAACAACAGACGTTACAGGTGTTATCGAATTACAAGCTGGAACAGAAATGGTTATGCCAGGAGATAACGTTGATATGACTATCGAACTTATTACTCCAATCGCTATCGAAAACGGATTAAGATTCGCTATTCGTGAAGGTGGACGTACAGTAGGTTCAGGAGTAGTATCTGAAATTATTGCTTAATTTAAATTATGTAATATAGAAAAGGCAAGGGTTACAAGAAATTGTAGCACCTTGCTTTTTTATATTCTAGGAAATTGCTCCTACTAGGAGCAATTTCAGTAGAAGATAAATATGCGAATTTTTAGAATTTCTAGCAGTTTGCACTGTGTAGAAATTCTTAAAATCCGTTTTTGGTATTTTATAAATTGAATTTAAAGTATCAGCATGTATCTTAAGATACTAAAAATGTATATAAACATATATTTTTTATTGACATTTTTAGACTTTAATTATATACTATATGCGTACCAAAGAGCAAAATTATAGTAATATTTGTAGAAAAAAGGAGAGTTCTTTTGATGAAGAATTTAAAAAAAATATCACTAATATTAATACTAACATTAATTAGTATTTTATTATTAGCAGTAAATTCAAAGGCTGCTACAAAGGTAAAAGTAACAGGAGATACATTAAATATAAGAAAAGGTCCATCAACTAGTACAAAGGTAGTTGCTATGCTATTCAAAGGTGTAGAATGTGAAGTGATTGAAGAAGATGGAGATTGGTACAAAGTTAAATATAAGACATATACAGGATATGTAAGTAAAGAGTATGTAGAAGTTATAGGTGGTACAACAAACACAGAAGAATTTAAGGATTCTACTGATAACGATAACCAAACTAATATAGATGACACTTCTAAAAATGAAGAAAATAATACAGTTTCAGATAACAATACACAAGAGGATATAAAAGTTGTTTATAAAAAACTAAAACAAAATGTTAGCTTGAAGATTTTACCACTAATATATTCAAGTAACATTCAAGACCTAAAAAAGAACACAGAAGTAGTATTTTTAAGTGAAACTTCAGGATGGTCATATGTACAGACTGACAGTATGTGTGGTTGGATAAGAAGTGAATATTTAGAAGAGTCAAAGACGAGCTCAACCATTAATAATACAAGTAGCAATACATATGAAGAAAAAACGGCGTATATAAGTGAAGGCTCTGTAAATATGAGAAAAGGTGCTGGAACAAATTATAATATAATAAAAGTATTATCATTAAATACTCAGTTGACTATAATAGGTGAAGATGGATCATGGTATAAGGTTAAAGTTGGAAATACTACAGGATATGTTTCAAAAGATTACGTATCAGATATAAAAACTACTACAACAAGAGGAAATAACGTTTCTAGAACAGAGAATGCTACAACAAATACCGATGTGAATGAAGTAGAAACAGTTGATAGTAAAGTACAAGTAAATGAGGTAAAAGAAGAAACTAATACTAAAGAAAATATTACTAAAAATGAAAGTACAATAAAAGGAACAGATATTGTGGCATATGCCAAAAAATATTTAGGATATAAATATGTATATGGTGGAGATGGCTCAAATGGAACTTTTGATTGTTCTGGATTTACAATGTATGTATATAAACATTTTGGAATAAAAATTCCACATGGAGCAAATGCACAATATAAATGTAGTAAGGGTACAAAAATTGCTAAATATAGTGATTTACAAGTAGGGGATATTGTAATGCTAACAGATTACGAAACAGGTGTAGGAATTGGACACTGTGGAATATACCTTGGAAATGACAATTTTATTCATGCTTCAACAACATGTTATGCTGTTGAAATATCTAGCTTTAAAACAATATATAAAGGTAGATTTTATGCTGGATTAAGATTAATATAAGTTAATAGGGGCACTATGGAAAGGTTAAAAATGAAACCATTTTGTATTGCTTCTATTGCAGCAATTATAGGAATTGTAGTAGGGCTGTACTTAAAAAGTATAGCTTTTTTCTTGTGCATAGGATTAGTAATAATTAGTGTTATTTTAAAATTAAAAAATAAATTAAAGCCTTATATAATAATCGGTTTTAGTTGTATTATGATATTTTGCATTTATATATTAATACTAGAAGATAATTATACCAAAATTACAAATCAATATGATGAAAAGCCAATAACTGTACAAGGAATTATTGTATCAAATGGAAATGAAAAAAAGTATAAGACGCAATATGAAATACAGGTGATAAAGATATATAATGATTGCACTGGTAAGGTTGAAAATAGAAAATTTAAAGTAATATGTGATATAAAAGGTGATAAGAATTATATAGGGTTAAACTTTGGAGATGAGATAATATTTAGTTCTAAATTTGAAGCACCAGATGTTGCAAGAAATGAAGGTGGATTTAATTATAGTCAATATTTGAAAACAAAAAATGTTGCAGGCTGTGTAATGGCAAAAAAAGAAAATATAAAATTGATAGGAAAGAATAAATGCAATATATTGGCTAATTTTATAAACAGTTCCAGAAATGTTTTAATAAATAAAATATATAAGATTTTACCTAAAGATGAAGCTGGACTTTGTATTGGATTACTTCTTGGAGAAAAGGGAGGGATAAGTAATAAGATAGAGAATAGTTTTAGACAGGCTAGTTTATCACATATGCTTGCTATTTCAGGTGCACATATATCATATATTTTATTAGGTATTTCTACTGCTTTATCATATTTAAAAACACATAAAAGATGGACAAAGATTTTTATATGTATATTTTTAGTATTTTTTATGTTTTTGGCAGGAGGTTCACCATCAATTGTAAGAGCATGTATAATGGCAATATTAAATTTAGTAGCAGAAATATTATTTATGAAGCCAGACACATTTAATAACTTAGGAATAAGTGCATTTATAATTTTAATATTTAATCCGTATTCTTTATTAGATATAAGTTTTCAACTTTCATTTGGTGGAACTATTGGAATAGTAACATTTGTAGAATTGTTATATAATATTAGGCTAAAAAGAAAGAATTGAAAGCACAGAACAATAACAAAAGAACAAAAAAGTATAGTGAATTTACATATAAAATGTTAATATATGTGGAGCAAACTACTATAATGTCTTTGGCGGCTAATATAATTATTATGCCAATTATGGTGTATCATTTTAGTACAGTTTCAATTGTATTTATACTCTCAAATTTACTGGCTACCCCTATAATGGGAATATGCCTAATTTTAGGAATGATTTTTTTAGTTTCTCTAATTATTACACCATTAGCATATTTAATTGCATTTTTCTTAGGACCACTATTAAAAATATTTATTTTGGTTGCAGATATTTCAAGTAAAATACCATTTTCAAAAATTTTTGTGCCAACGCCAAAAATATGGCAAGTTTTGATTTATTATTTAATTATTGGAATATATTTTTTCAAAGATGATATCCAGAAAATTTATCCGAAGATACAGGAAAAGTATAAAAAAATAATTGCACTTTTACTAATTATAACCTTATTGCCATATATATTTGCAATGTTTCCAACAGATGAATTAAAAATTTACTTTATAGATGTAGGGCAAGGAGATAGTATGCTTATTGTAACTCCATTTAAGAAGAAAATTTTGGTTGATGGTGGAGGAAGTGAAGTTGGTACATTTGATGTAGGAGAACAAACATTGCTTCCTTATTTGTTAAATAAATCAATTATAAGTATAGATTACCTATTATTTACACATTTTGATTCAGATCATTGCCAAGGATTGCTTACAGTTTTAGAAAATATAAAAGTTAAAAATGTAATTATAGGAGAACAAGGAAAAGAATCGGAAAACTTTAATAGATTTTTGAAATTGGTAGATTTAAAACATACAAGGGTAATTAAAGTAAAAGCAGGAGATAAAATTGAAATTGATAAATATTGTCAATTACATATTCTATTTCCAGATAAGGATTTAATAAAGCAGAATATTCTAAACAACAATTCAATAGTTGCTAAATTTATATATCAAAACTATAGTATGCTACTTACAGGTGATATTGAAAAAGTAGCTGAAGAGAGATTAATACGAAAGTATAAAGACACAGAAGATCTACAAACTAATATATTAAAAGTGGCGCATCATGGTTCAAAAAGTTCTTCAATACAGCAATTTTTAGATATGGTAAAACCTGAAATAGCACTTATCGGAGTTGGAGAGAAGAATACTTTTGGACATCCGAATTCTGGTGTAGTAGAAAGATTAGAAAATTTGCGGTTGTAAGGTTTATAGGACTGATTTATGTGGAGAGATAACTATCACTATAAAGAACAGTAAAGTAAGAGTTGATAAAAAAATAGATATTGAAAAATAGCTTAAAAGTAGTATAATATATAGGAAAAAAGTAAAAAAGGAAGCAAAAATATGTTATCAAAATATTCAAACCAAACAAATGAAATTAATGAAAATGAAATAAAAGAAGCAGCAAATGAAATAAAAAATGGAAATTTGGTGTTATTTCCAACGGAAACTGTATATGGAATAGGAGCGAATGCCTTAGATGCAAATGCGGTTGAAAAAATATTTATAGCAAAGGGAAGAGCACAAGATAATCCTTTAATTGTTCATGTTTCTAGCATAAAAATGGTAGAAGAAATAGTGGAGGAAATAACAGAATTAGAAAGAAAATTAATAGAAAATTTTTGGCCTGGACCGCTTACAATAATATTTAAACGTAAAAGCAATAAGATAATTCCTGATATTGTAACAGCAAAGTTAGAAACAGTAGGAATTAGAATGCCTAGTAATTTAATTGCAAAACAACTAATAGAAATGGCAGGTGTGCCAATTGCAGCACCAAGTGCGAATGTTTCTGGAAAGCCTAGTGGAACTAATGTAGAAGATATTATAGAAGAGTTAGATGGAAAAGTTTCATATATATTAGATGGTGGTTCAACTGATATAGGACTAGAGTCAACAGTTATTAAAGTTGATGGGGATAATATTAACATATTAAGACCAGGAAAAATAACGAAAGAGCAATTAGAAACAGTAGCAAACCAAGTTAAAATTGATAAAAATGTATTGGGACAAGTACAAAAAGATGAAGTTGTAGCATCTCCAGGAATGAAGTATAAGCATTATGCACCAAATACAAAGTGTGTTATGGTATATAGTGAAAACGAAAATAAAATGATTGAAAAAATAAATGAAATAATTATGCAAAATGAAAAAGTTTTAGTTTTGGCAAAGGCAGAACATATAAATCAATATGCAACAAAGCATAAATGGAATATGGGAAGTAATTTAGAAGATGTTGCTAAAAACATATTTACATTTTTAAGAAAGGCAGATAAGGAAAATGTTGACTTGATAATTATTGAGGGCGTTGGTAATAAAGGACTAGGCCTTGCTATTACAAATCGTTTAATTCGTGCATGTGCATATAATTATATTATTTTAAAAGATGAATAAAATTTCCAAAAAATCTCATACTAATATTAAATAATTTTGAAAAGGATTGATATAGTATGAGAAAAGGATGGATTATTGGATTAGCTATATTTTTGTTGATAGTAGGAATGGCTTTAGGATTTTATGTATATAATAACAATAAAACTGAAGATATTAATATAATAAATGATAAAAAATTAGCTGAAGAAGAAAATAATATAATTTATACAGCTGTAATAGAAGAGAAAGTATCTCCAAATGCCAAAGTGCTGCAAAAAATATATTTTACAGGTTGTGATCACTTATTAAAAGAAACACAAGATGTACCAGAAACTTTAGTGAATAAAACTGAAGAAGAGGTGAAAAAATATTATAAAGACTGGACTATAGATAGTTTTTCACCTAATGAAATTATAATATACAAAGAACAAAGTGGTTTTTGTGCTCAACATTACTTAATTAAAGAACATAACGGAGTTTTAGGAATTTATACAATAGATGAAAATGGAAAGATCACTTTAAAAGAAGATACAGAAATTCAAACAATGTATTTACCAGAAGCGGATTTGGAAAAAGTAAAACAAGGAATAGAAGCTGTTGGAAATATGGAGTTGAATAGTGTGTTAGAAGATTTTGAATAAGAAAATAAAAATTTTTTAGAAAGTAAAAAAATAGATGAGATTTATTTCTCATCTATTTTTAAATTTTCTTTTTTTAAGTATCCTTGTTTATAAAATGTAATGTAATACATGACAAATGAAAATATTGCAGTGGCTAAAGCTAAATAATAAATCCATAAATCAAAGTGTGGTAGAGGAGCTAGTGAGTTTTCTGGTAAGTTTGCAATATTATTCCAGTATGCAATTACAAATGAACATACAATTGCTACATAAAACAACACTGTGGCTAATTTACCAAACCATTTACTAGAAACTACCAATTCTTTTCCATAAAGGAAAGAGGCACCTGCTATCATTGCAGCTTCTTTTAATGCAACTACTATAATAATCCAAAAAGGAATAATTTCTTTAAAAGTAATTGTTAAAAGTACAGCTAATTGAGTAGCTTTATCAGCTAATGGATCTATAAGTTTTCCAAAATTAGTTATATAATTAAATTTTCTTGCAATCCAACCATCTAACACATCTGTTAAACCAGATATTGTTAAAAGTATGATGGTAGCAATATATTGATCTATTACTATAAAATAAATTATAAAAGGTATTAGAAAAAATCTTGCTATTGTTAATATATTTGGAATATGTTTTGCCATAAAAATTATCTCCTATTTTCTTACATTAAATTTTAAATTATTTGCATCTAAAGAAACTACTACAGTATTTCCATTTAATAATTCTGAACGTAATATCATATCTGAAAGTTCATCTTCCAAATATCTTTGAATAGCTCTCCTTAAAGGTCGTGCTCCATATTTTATATCAGTTCCTTTTTCTAGCAAGAATTTTTTAGCATCTTCTGAAATCTCTAAAGTAATGTCTTTATCAGCCAATACTTTTTGTGTATCTGCAAGCATTAAATTTACAATTTGTAATAATTGTTCCTGATTTAATTGCTCAAATACAACAATTTCATCTACACGATTTAAAAATTCAGGTCTAAAAGTTTCTTTTAGGCTATCCATAATCTTATCTTGATTTATTCTTGCCCCACCAAAACCAATTGAATTTGTATTTTGGTTGGAACCAGCGTTTGAAGTCATAATCATTATAGTATTTTCAAAACTTACAGTATTACCTTGGCTATCTGTTAAGCGTCCATCATCCAAAACTTGTAATAAGATATTGAATACATCTGGGTGTGCTTTTTCAATTTCATCTAGTAATACTATAGAATAAGGGTTGCGTTTTACTTTTTCTGTTAATTGTCCTGCATCATCATAACCTACATAGCCAGGAGGAGAACCAATTAATTTTGAAGTAGAATGGCTTTCCATATATTCAGACATATCTATACGAATGATTGAATTTTCATTTCCAAACATTTCATAAGCAAGTGATTTTGCAAGTTCTGTTTTACCTACACCTGTTGGACCAACAAATATGAATGATGGTGGTCTTTTAGTACTTTTTAACCCTGCGCGGTTACGACGAATTGCTCTTGAAACAGCTTCAACAGCAGATTCTTGGCCAATTACTCTTTTATGCAAATTAGCTTCTAAGTTTAACAACTTTTGTGTTTCTGCTTCTGTAATTTTTTTAACAGGTATTTTAGTCCAACTTTCAATGACTTCAGCAATATCTTGAACTGTTAAGTTTTTAAGTTTCATTTTTTCGTTTAAGTTATCAATTTGCTCTATTAAGCTACACTCTTTAGCCTTTAATTCAGCAGCCTTTTTGTAATCTTCAGTTGAGTCTGCAAGGGCGGCTTCCTCTTTTTCTTCTTGAACAGCCTTTAATTGACCTTTTAATATTTCTAACTGATATAAATCTTTATTATTTAGATTAATTCTTGAACAAGCCTCATCCAAAATATCTATTGCTTTGTCAGGCAAAAACCTGTCATGAATATATTTTTCAGACATAATAACAGCTTGTTTTATTACATCATTTGAAATTTTAACTTTATGATAGTCTTCATAATATTTTTTTATACCTTCTAAAATTCCTATAGAATCAGTAATAGAAGGTTCTTCAACTAAAACAGGTTGAAATCTTCTTTCTAGTGCACTATCTTTTTCAATATATTTACGATACTCTTTTAAAGTAGTAGTTCCTATTACTTGAACTTCACCATTAGAAAGTGATGGTTTTAAAATGTTTGCAGCATTCATTGAACGCTCTGCATCGCCAGCACCAATAATATTATGAATTTCGTCTATTACTAAAATAATATTACCTAAAGACTTACACTCTTCAATAATAGATTTCATACGAGCCTCAAATTGTCCTCTAAATTGAGTACCGGCAACTATAGCTGTCATATCTAACAAATAAACTTCTTTATTTAATAATTTGGCAGGAACTTTACCATTTGCAATTCTAATTGCCAAACCTTGAGCAATAGCTGTTTTACCTACTCCAGGTTCTCCAATTAAACAAGGGTTATTTTTACTACGACGATTTAAGATTTGAGTCATTCTTTGAATTTCTCTATCTCTGCCAATAACCATATCTAATTGACCATTTTTGGCTTTTTGAGTTAAGTTTGTACCATAGGCCTCTAATGCTTTCTTTCGTTTATCCTTTTTCTTCTCTACTTTAACTTTTTTCTTTTCGTTAGAATTATTATTAGAATTTTCTTGATTTTCACCAAACATATTAGAAAAAATTGAACCTAAAGGAATAGCAGCACCAAATATTGGAGTACCTTGTTCCATTTTTTCTAGGTCTTCTGGGTCCATGTCATCCATTTGTTCTGAAAAAGAGTCTAAATCCACATTTTCGGCTAAGTTACTCATAATATTTTCAATTTGTTTTGTCATATTATTCATATCTTTTTCACTCAAATTTTTTAATGGATTTATTCCTTGTTTTTGAGCACATTCAAGGCAATAACCTTTAGATATAGACTTTCCACTTTCATCTTTCTGGTTTAAAAATATAACTGCTGGATTTTTTCCACATATTGAACATAATTCCATAAATTTTAAATAAACTCCATTTCTTTTTGTCTAAAAATACATAATATATAATACAGCAAAATTAAATAGAAGTCAATTATTTGCATACTTCTATTTAAAAACTTTAATAAAAACACTAGATTTTTAATGTAAAATAAGGTAATATATAACAAGAATAATCAAAGGAGCCAAACCATGAAGAGTAAAAAAATTATATTTATATTAATAGGTGTATTTTGTGTATTTGCTTTAATAGCAGGAATTTATGCACAGTTTTTTATAGAAAATCCAAATAGTAATAATAATCAAGAACCAACAAATAATATAAACAATAATATAAAAACAAAAACTCAAGAAGAAATAAAAGCTCAATTAAATAATTTATTTACAAATCAACTAATATCTAATAACTATGATATAACAAATATATCAAAACTAAATGAAACTAAGGATATAGTTTATTCAGCATATGATATTCAGAAAAAAGAGCAAAATTATGAAATAGACATTCACTTGCCGGTTATGAATATTAAAGGGGAAATTCCAACCAGCTTTAATAAAATAACACAGTCTACTTTTGCGGATAAGGCATCAGAAATATTAAGTAATAAATATACAGAAAAGGTAATTTACAGCGTAAATTATACTTCATATATAAATGATGATATTTTATCTTTAGTTATTGAATCTACGTTAAAACAAGGAAATAACCCTCAAAGAGTAATGATACAGACATATAATTATAATTTGCAAACAGGAGAAAAAGTTGAATTAGTGGATGTATTAGCCGAAAGACATATGATTCAAAGCGAATGTAAAGAAAAGATAAACGAAGTAATTACAAAAGCACAGCAAGAAGCACAAGTCTTAGTAAATTCAGGTTATACAGTGTACAATAGAGATTTGTCAAATAATATGTACCAACTTACAAATATATCAACTTTCTTTATGGGAGCAAATGGAGAACTTTATATAATTTTTGCATATGGAAACCAAAACTTTACTTCAGAAATGGATGTTGTACTATATGAATAATGAGAGGAAAATATAAATGACGAAAAACCTACTTATAACAGAAAAACCATCTGTTGCTTCTGAATTTGCAAAAGTTTTAAAATGCGATGGAAATAGAAGAGATGGATATATTGAATCAGACACTTGGATTATTACTTGGTGCGTTGGTCATTTAGTAACAATGAGTTATCCAGAAAAATATGATGAAAATCTAAAATATTGGAGATTAGATACATTACCATTTATGCCCAAAGAGTATAGATACGAAGTAATACCAAGCGTAGAAAGACAGTTTAACATAATAAAAAGCCTACTTCAAAGAGAAGATGTAGGCTGTATTTATGTTGCAACTGACTCCGGACGTGAGGGTGAATATATATATAGATTAGTAGAAAATCAAATAGGTGTAACAGGAAAGCAAAGAAAAAGAGTGTGGATAGATTCACAAACCGAAGAAGAAATAAATAGAGGAATAAAAGAGGCAAAGGATTTATCAGAATATGACAGTTTATGTGATTCTGCATATTTAAGAGCAAAAGAGGATTATTTAATAGGTATAAATTTTTCAAGACTTTTATCAATTATATATGGTAGAAGAATGGCAAAAGAAATTGGAGAAGAAAAAATATCTATTTCAGTTGGAAGAGTAATGACTTGTGTACTAGGTATGGTTGTACAAAGAGAAAGAGAAATTAGAAATTTTGTTAAAACACCATATTATAAAATTATAGGAACTTTTGGAGAAGAAAAATCTTCTTTTAATGCCGAGTGGAAAGTAACTGAAAAATCAAAAATGTGGGAATCTCCAAAACTATATAATGAAAATGGCTTTAAAAAAGAAAGCGAAGCCAAAGAATTTATTCTGTCATTAAAAGATAAAAAAGCAATAATAACAGAAGTAAAAAAATCTAAAACAAAAGAAAATGCACCACTATTATTCAATTTAGCAGAAATTCAAAATGAAGCAACTAAAAGATTTAAAATAAAGCCAGACCAAACTCTAGAGATTATACAAAACTTATACGAAAAAAAGTTAGTAACATATCCAAGAACTGATGCAAGGGTTTTGTCAACAGCTGTTGCAAAAGTAATTTCTAAAAACTTAAATGGAATAGCAAAAGGATTTAAAGATGATGAAATTCAGGGATATATAAACAAAATGGTAGAAGAAAAATATTCTACTAATTTGATAAAAACAAAATATGTAAATGATAGCAAAATAACAGACCACTATGCAATTATTCCTACCGGGCAGGGATTTGAAAACTATGATGCTTTACCAGATTTGCAAAAGCAAATGTACAAAGTAATAGTGAAAAGATTTTTAAGTATATTTTATCCACCAGCTGAATATAGCAAAATATCTGTAACAATAGAAATAGAAAATGAACAATTTTCAACAAGTGGTAGAGTGTGTGAAAAATTAGGATACTTAGAAATAGCAAAGAATGAAAGCAAAAAAGAGGTAATAAATACAGAAGAACAGCCGGAGGATCAAAGCAATTTGGATATATTGAAAAAATTAAAAAAAGGGGAAGAGATTGGAGTCTTAAACTATGGAACTAAGACATCTGAAACTTCTCCACCTAGTAGATATAATTCGGGTTCAATGATACTTGCAATGGAAAATGCAGGAAAACTTATTGAAGAAGAGGAATTAAGAGAACAAATTAAAGGAGCAGGAATTGGCACAAGTGCAACAAGAGCGGAAATTATGAAAAAGTTAGAAAGAATAGGCTATATTGCAATAAATACTAAAACACAAATTATAACACCAACAGAAAAAGGCGAAAAAATATACGATATAGTGTTTATGTCTATGCCAGATATGCTAAATCCAAAATTAACCGCAAGTTGGGAAAAGGGATTAGAAATGGTGTCAAGTAAGCAAATTGAACCAAATGAGTTTATGACAAAATTGGAAGCCTATATAAATAGTAAAATTAATAAATTAGTTGTAAAAAGATAGAGAACTTTGAAATTACAAGGTTCTCTTTTAAATTTATTACATTCACCTTTTATGGAAAGAAAACATAATATATAGCAAAAATAAAATAGAAAGGGTGAATAAAATGTCTAGTTACATAATAGAAGGAGGCAAAAAGCTAGAAGGAGAAGTTACAGTGTCAGGTTCTAAGAATGCTTCTTTACCAATTATTGCAGCCAGCATACTAAATCCAGGAATTACAAGATTGTATAATATTCCAAATATACATGATACGCAAATTACCTTAGAAATATTAAAATATTTAGGATGTAAAATAAAAAAACACAATGGAAAGATAGAAATAAATAGTAAAAAGATTAATAAAAAAGAAATTCCTGAACATTTAATGAGTCAAATGCGTTCTACAGTAGTATTAGCAGGTGCAATACTTGGCAGATTTAAAGAAGCAAAGTTTTCTTATCCAGGCGGATGTGATATTGGTGCAAGACCAATTGATTTACATTTGTCAGCATTTAGAAAGTTAGGGGTAAACATTATAGAAGATTCTGGGTTTATTATATGTAAAGCTGACAAAATAATTGGAACAAATATTGATTTAGATTTTCCAAGTGTAGGAGCAACAGAAAATATTATACTTGCTTCAATATATGCAGAGGGAACTACACAAATAACTAATGCAGCAATGGAACCAGAAATTATAGATTTAGCTAAATGCTTAAACAAAATGGGAGCGAAAGTTACAGGTGCAGGAACAAATATTATAAAAATTACAGGAGTACAAAAATTAAAAGATACAGGGTATAAAGTTATGCAAGACAGAATTGAAGCTGGAACTTTACTATGTGCAGGAGCTATTACAGGAGGAAATATTTGCTTAAATTATAAAACACCAGAGCATATTACACCAATATTAAACAAACTAGAAGAAGCTGGATGTAACATAAAAATAGAAAAAGGTAAGATATATATGAAAGCACCAAAGAAAATAAAGGCAGTTGATATAAAAACAATGCCATATCCGGGGTTCCCAACAGATATGCAGTCAATATTTGCTAGTGTTTTAACAGTTGCAAAGGGAACGTCAGTAATTGTAGAAAATATATTTGAAAATAGGTATCGTTATACGGCAGAACTTAATAAAATGGGAGCTAAAATCACAACAGAGGGGAAAACAGCAGTAATAAAGGGAGTAAGGAAGTTATCTGGTGCAACAGTAAAAAGTACTGACTTAAGAGGCGGAGCATGTATGGTACTGGCTGGACTATCTGCAAAAGAAACTACAACAGTAACAAATGTAGAATATATATTAAGAGGATATGAAAAATTAGATGAAAAATTAAACAGTCTAGGAGCAAAAATTACAGTACAGAAAGATTAAAAATATTGCAAAAGTACTAGATTTATTTTATATAAATATGATAAAATAGATACGTGTAATATGGCACACTAGCTATATTCTACGTATCTATTACAGTCGCAAGGGTTACAAGAAATAATAAAAAGGGTGAAGATAAAATGACAAAAAAAGTTGAGGAAAAACAGAAAAGTAATACTAAGTTTAATTTAGACAATGAAATAATTATTGGTATTAAAACTTTGCCAGAAACAGCACCTAAAAAGAAGAAAAAAACTAAAACCACATTAAAGAAAACTAAAAAAAATACTAAAAGGTCTAATAAAATTAAAAATGAAGAATTTGAACTTAAACTAGGAATTGAAGATGAACAATTAAAACAAAAAAGAGCAGCACCTAAAAAATTAACTAAAAAGCAAGAAATAGCAAAAAAGAAAAGAAAGACTGCATTCAAGCTAATCAAGTGGACAAGTATTATATTGATTTTAATAGGTGGAGGAATATATTTTTTGCTATCATCATTTTTTAATATAAAAAATATTGAGGTAACAGGCAACACAAAGCTAACAAGTCAAGAAATAATAAGTTTATCTCAAATACAATTAGATGAAAACACTTTTAAAATAGTGAAAAGTAAAATAGAAAAAAATATTAAACAAAATGCTTATATAGAAAAAGTTGATATAAAAAGAAAATTGCCAAATACAATTTCAATTGAAATTCAAGAAAGGGTACCTACATATATTATATCTTTTGCAAATGCATATGTGTATATAAATAATCAAGGATACTTTTTGGAAATATCAAAAGATAAGCCAAAGTTGCCAATGATAACAGGATACTTGACAAAAGAAGAAGATATACATGAAGGCGGAAGATTAAATTTAGATGATTTACAAAGACTAGAAGCGGTATTGCAAATTATGAAATCAGCTGAAAGCAATGGAGTTAATGAATTAATAACTAAAATTAATATATCAGATAAGCAAGATTATATATTAGAATTAACAGAAGAAAAAAAGACAGTACATATTGGAGATACATCAAATCTAAGTACAAAGATGTTATATATAAAAAAAATAATAGACCAAAATAAAAATGTAGAGGGTGAAATTTTAGTTAATACTGATTTAAATAATAAAGGAGCAATATTTAGAAAAAAAGTGTAAGGAGGAAAACATGAATAAAAAACAAATAGCTGTTACTTTAGGAATAATGTGTTTAATATTAACTATGGCTATATGTATTCAACTAAGAACAGTTGAAAATACAGCTACAACGGTATCTCAATCATTTAAAGAAAATGGATTAAGAGATGAGGTCTTAAAATGGAAAGAAAAGTATGACAATACTTATGAAGAGCTTACACAATCAAACAAGGACTTGGAAGAAATAAGAAAAAATGCAACTCAAAATGATACAAAATCATTAGCAAAACAAGAAGAAATTAAAAAGAATAATATGTTAATTGGACTACAAGAAGTAAATGGGGAAGGGCTATTAATAAAGTTAGCAGATAATAATACAGGAATTCTAAAAAACGGAAGCGAAGCATTAGATCCAAGTTCACAAATAGTTCATTATGATGATTTGATTGAAGTAGTAAATGCCCTTAATAACGCAGGGGCAGAAGCTATATCAATAAATGGGCAAAGAATAGTTCAAACAACAGCAATAACATGTGAAGGAAATGTAATAAAGATAAATGGACAAAAAGTAAGTTCACCATTTACAATCAAAGCAATAGGTTCACAAGGTCTACTATATGGATCACTTACAATGATAGGAGGATATTTATACATATTAGATGCTGCAGGAGTAATAGTAGAAACTACGCAAGTTGATAACTTAACAGTAGAAAAGTATACTGGTGTTATTAGTTATAAGTATATAAAAAGTGAAAAGTAGAGGTGAAAATAGCTTTGAGTAAAGAAGTTAAAGATAAAATAATAATGACAATAATTGTTGGTGGAGTATGTCTAACATTATTTGCAGTAATGTTTATGCAATTTAGAACTGTTGAAGAAACTGATATTACAGCAATTGAAAATATGAGGGAAACAGAACTAAGAACAGCAATTTCAGAATGGAAAAGCAAATATGAAGAAACTTTAAAACAATTAGAAACAAATCAAAAGTCAATTAATGAATATAAAGAAAAGATAGAAAAAAATGAAGAAGCATCAGAACTTGTTGATAAAGATTTAACAGAGTCAAATATGATTTTAGGAAAAACAGATGTGTATGGAGAGGGCATAATTTTAACTTTATCAAGTAGTTCTGAAAAAGAAGTCAAATACCGCGATTTACTAGAATTAATAAATGAACTACGATATGCAGGAGCTGAGGCTATATCAATAAATGACGTAAGGATAACAAGTTCTACAGAAATTACACAACCGGGTGGTACTTTAATGTTAGTAAATGGACAAAGAATATCATCACCATATGTAGTAAAAGCAATTGGAAATCAAACATATTTATCAAGTACATTAAGTCTAAAAGATAGTGGTTATATTGACAAAGCTAAAGCTGTTGGATTAAATGTAAAATTAGAAACAGGGAAGAACATAAAAATCTTTAAATATAGTGGAAACATGGAAATAAAATATATGAAGGAAGGGGCAGAGAAACAATGATTTTTATTGCAATTGTAATTGGATGTATTTTAGGAGCGGTTATTGGAATATATGCGCCAATGGTACCATATACCTATTCAGGATATTTAGCTATTGCTATTATTGCGGCACTTGACTCTGTTTTTGGGGGCATTGCATCAACACTAAAAAAGAACTTTGACCTAAAAATATTTGTAACAGGATTTTTTGGAAATGCAATATTATCAATATTACTTACCTACTTGGGACAAAAGCTAAATGTAGACATTTATTTAGCTGCAATAGTTGTATTTGTAGGAAGAATGTTTAATAATTTAGCTATAATCAGACGTTACTATTTAGAAAAATGGGACAAAAGAATGACAACAAAAAACAATATTTCATAATTGTTACGAAAATATTACAAAATTATTACAAATCTATTGACATTTTTTGAAAAATGTAATATTCTTTAGGCATAAAAAACAGATGACAAACAATCTTTAAGAGAAGCAAAATTGGAGGAATGAATCTTGGCAATCGGAGATATAATTGTTGGAATTGATATAGGAACTTCAAAGATTAGTTTAGTAATTGGAGAGGTTAACAATTTTAATCAAATTGAAGTCATTTGTACGACTACTCATAAATGTAATGGAATAAAAAAAGGCAAAATTATAGATGAAAACGAAATAGCAAATTCTATACAACACTTGATTAAAGAAGCAGAAACAGAAGCTGACATAAAAATAAATTCAGCATATGTTACTATACCAGGAAAATATATTACAATAGTACAAAATAGCATATCAAAAGAAGCAAAAGATAAATATGCTGGAATTTCTGCAAAAGATGCAGTATCAGCTATAATGCAAGCAAAAGACATAGATGTACCAGATGGAAAACAAATTATTGATGTTGTAGAAAGTCAATTTATTTTGGAAAATGGAAGAAGTATTCCAGACCCAATTGGAAGTCTAAGTGGAAGTTTTACTTTAAAAGCAGAGGTAATTTTAGCAGATAAAGAATACATGAAACAAATTGCCTCAATATTTAGAAAAGCTGATTTAGATATTGATGGATTAGTGCCAATAACTTTAGCACAAAGGTCGTTGGCGCTAGACTCTAATGAATTAAATGATAATGTTATGTTACTAGATGTTGGAGCAGGAAATACTGAAATAGGTGTGTTTGATGGAGCAAGTTTTGTATATACAAATACAATACCTTTAGGAGGAGATAACATTACAAATGACATTGCGCTAGTACTAAATATCAGCGAAGAGGAAGCTGAGAAACTAAAAAAACAATATGGACTAGCACTAAAATCATTTATAGATAATGATAATGAAATTTTACTTACAACTTGTAAAGACGAGAATGGAAAAAAAGTAATAAAAAGTTCACAATTAATAGATATTATGGAAGCAAGAATAGAAGAAATCTTTGCACTAGTTAATAAAGATATTACAACACAGGGAGTTAAATCAAAAATCAACAATGTAATCTTAACAGGACAGGGAATTACTAACATCAGTAAAAGTGATGTTGCTGGAAAAATAGCATTAAATATTCCTGTAAAAATTGCAACAGGAAGACTAATTAATGTAGTAAGACCAGAATATAGAACAGCATATGCACTTGTTAGATATGTAGCTTCAAGACCATTTGCTAAAACTGTTGGAAGTAGTATAGACAACAATTCAAAAGAAAATATATTAAAAAATATTATGGAAAAAATTAAAGAATTCTTTTATTCATAGATTTTAATTTTAAATATAAATAAGGTAAAAAATTAGGAGGAATGAACAATATGTTAATGGATAATAACAGTGAGGAAAACACAATGTTAGATGGAACTGCTACTATCAAAGTAATTGGTGTAGGAGGAGCAGGAAATAATGCTGTAAATAGAATGGTTGAATCTGGAATTAAAAACGTAGAATTTATTGCGGTAAATACAGATAGACAAGCACTATTACTATCAAAAGCAGCATCAAAAATACAAATTGGAGAAAAAATCACAAGAGGTTTAGGAGCAGGAGCTAATCCAGATATTGGAGCTCAAGCTGCAGAAGAAAGTAAAACAGAAATAGCAGAAGCATTACGCGGAGCAGATATGGTATTTGTTACAGCTGGAATGGGCGGAGGAACAGGTACTGGTGCAGCTCCAATTGTTGCAGCTGCAGCAAAAGAAATGGGAATTCTAACAATAGGTGTAGTAACAAAACCATTTACATTTGAAGGTAAGAAAAGACTATCACAAGCAGAACGTGGAATTGAAAGCCTAAAAGGAAAAGTTGATACTTTAGTAGTAATTCCAAATGATAAATTATTACAAGTAATTGATAGAAAAACTTCAATAGTAGAAGCATTTAAAATGGCAGACGATGTATTAAGACAAGGTGTACAAGGAATATCAGACTTAATAGCAATCCCTGGATTGGTTAATCTAGATTTTGCTGATGTAAAAACTATAATGTTAAATACAGGTATGGCACATATGGGTATTGGTAGAGCATCAGGAGAAAATAGAGCAGAAGACGCAGCAAAACAAGCTGTACAAAGCCCATTACTAGAAACTTCAATAGAAGGAGCTAGAGGAGTAATTATTAACATTACAGGTGGAAGTAACTTAGGATTACACGAAGTAAATACAGCAGCAGAATTAATTCAAAGGAATGTAGATCCAGAAGCAAATATTATATTTGGTGCTGTAATTGATGAAAGCCTTGACGAAGATATAGTAATTACTGTTATTGCAACAGGATTTGAAAAAGAAGAAGGACCATTATCAAATACTTTAGCAGTTGGAGACATTATAGATAGAGCATGGGACAAAAAATTAAATTCTATTCCAACAACAACAGACAGTTCAAATCCTCAAGAAAATTTAGAAATACCAACATTTTTAAGAAGAAAATAATTTTAAAATAGCAAAAAATGCAAACTCTAAAAAGAGTTTGCATTTTTTTGTAGAATATTTCCTTAATTCGCCACTAAAAAATGACACACTTTTTAATTCAAGGGTAGTATAATTTTTGATATAGAGAGGTACATTTAATGACTATATATTTAGATGTAGTACTTTTAGAAAATTTATGCATGAATTATATAATTTTATTTGCAACAAGCTATATTATGAAAATAAAAACTAAACAATGGCGACTGATAATATCAAGTTTAATACGGGGGAATTTATGCAGTAGTTGCATATCTTAATATTTTGCCAATATATTCAAATCTAGTAACCAAAATAATACTTTCAATAATTATGGTATATGTTGCATTAAATCCAAGAGAAATAAAAAAATTAGCAAAACAGCTAATAATATTTTACTTAACATCTTTTGTATTTGGTGGATGTGCATTTGCACTACTTTACTTTATTAGACCACAAGATGTATTAATGAAAAATGGAGTATATATAGGAACATACCCAATAAAAATAGCATTACTTGGAGGAATTGTAGGATTTATTATAACTAACATTGCATTTAAAATAATAAAAATAAAGCTAAGAAAGAAAGACATGGTATACAAAATTAAAATACAAATATTTGAAAAAGAAGAAGAAATTGAAGCAATGCTGGATACAGGAAACCTACTTAGAGATCCAATAACTAAAACTCCAGTAATTGTAGTAGAAAAAGAAAAATTATATTCTATATTACCATCTGAGTTGTTAGATAATATAGAAAAAATAATAGGAGGTGAAACCATAACATTCAATAATGAAAATAAGTATTTTAGTAGACTCAAAATAGTGCCATTTTCTTCAATAGGAAAACAAAATGGTCTTATGTTAGGAATAAAAGCAGATAAAGTTATAATAGAAAAAGAAGAATCTGAAGAAAGAAAAAATGTTATTGTTGGAATTTCATTACAAAAATTAGGCAGTAACTATTCAGCATTATTTGGATTAGACTTATTAGAAGGGAGTGAAAGCAATGAACTTATTACAACTGTTGAAAAATAGTATAAATACTTTATATGTAAGATATATTGGAAATGACGAAGAAGAAAACTTTCCAATTTATTATATAGGGGGAAGTCAAACACTACCTCCACCATTAACTACAGAAGAAGAAATAGAAATACTAGAGAAATTATCTAATGGAGATGAAAGTGTCAGACAAACATTAGTA
The DNA here is from genome assembly GCA_934122125.1 of uncultured Clostridia bacterium. GTDB lineage: Bacteria > Bacillota > Clostridia > TANB77 > CAG-508 > CAG-273. The sequence goes on from CAKOVW010000019.1 coordinate 20,676, forward strand.
GAAAGAAATTTAAGACTGGTAGTATATATTGCAAAAAAATTTGAAAACACAGGAGTGGGAATTGAAGATTTAATATCAATTGGAACCATAGGATTAATGAAAGCGATAAATACATTTAACACAGATAAAAATATAAAACTTGCTACATATGCTTCTAGATGTATAGAAAATGAAATCTTAATGTTTCTGAGAAGAAGTAATAAAATAAAAGGCGAAATTTCAATTGACGAACCATTAAATCAAGATGGAGATGGAAATGAACTATTATTATCAGATATTTTAGGAACAGACTCTGATATAACTTCAAGACAAATTGAAGATGAAGTAGATAAATCATTACTTAGAGCATCTATTGCAAGATTGAATAATAGAGAAAGAAACATAATGGAATTAAGATTTGGATTTATAAGTGGGAAAGAAAAAACACAAAAAGAAGTTGCAGATATGCTTCGGAATCTCACAAAGTTACATATCTAGACTAGAAAAGAAAATAATAAGCAAAATGAAAAAAGAAATTATGAGCAAAACAGGATAAATAAACTACACAAAACCAATGATATAACAGAAAGTATAAAGACAAAGAATAAAAAAGCCTCTTTTTGGAAATAATTTTAACAAGTGATTTCTAAAGGAGGTTTTCTTTTTGATAAGAAAAGTAGAGATAAGTGGTGTCGATACATCAAATTTACAAGCATTATCAAACGAAGAAAGAAATGAACTATTAAATAAACTAAAACAAGGAGATATGGAAGCAAGAGAAAAATTTATAAATGGAAATTTAAGACTAGTGTTGAGCATAATTCAGAGATTTTATAACAAAGGAGAAAACCTAGACGACTTATTTCAAGTTGGATGTATAGGATTAATAAAAGCAATTGATAATTTTGATATAAATCAAAATGTACAATTTTCAACCTATGCAGTTCCAATGATAATAGGAGAAATTAGAAGATATTTAAGAGATAACAATTCAATAAGAGTCAGCAGGTCAATAAGAGATTTAGCCTATAAAGCATTAGGAATAAAAGAAAAAATATATAAAGAAGAACAAAGAGAGGCAACGGTTGAAGAAATAGCAAAACAATTAGAAGTTAATAAAGAAGATATAATAATGAGTTTAGACGCAATACAAGAACCAATTTCACTTCAAGAACCAGCTTATAGTGAAAATACCGAAAACATATATATAATAGATCAAGTAAAAGATAAAAAAAATACAGATGAACTATGGACACAAAACATCACAATTGCAGAATCAATGAAAAGATTAAATGAAAAAGAAAGAATGATAATAAATAAAAGGTTTTTTGAGGGAAGAACACAGATAGAAGTAGCGGAAGAAATAGGAATTTCACAGGCACAAGTGTCAAGATTAGAAAGAACAGCAATCAACCATATTAAAAGAATATATAAATAAAAACAATAAGGTTAATGCATCTATTTAGGTGCATTTTTTATAAATACTTGCATATTATTATAGAAGAAAAATATAGGAGGAAAATACATGGGACAAAAAGGAATGGATTTCAAACATAAAGAAGTAATAAACGTACGAGATGGAAGAAGATTGGGATTTGTTCAAGATGTATGTGCCGACTTAGAAACAGGAACAATAACATCTATAATAGTACCAGGAAGTAACAAATTATTAAGTATGTTTTCTTCTAATAATGATATTGTAATACAATGGCAAAATATAAAGTGCATAGGAGATGATGTTATATTGGTAGAAATCTAAAAAACAAGAAAATATAACATATCCAAAAATAACATAAAAATAATTACAAAAAAACACAAAAAACTACAAAAATATATTGACTTTATAAAAATAATATGGTATTATATATAAAGTTACTACTTATAGACGATTTCAATACGTTTGTGGAAGAGTAAATTAGTAAAGAAGATACAATTTTAGCATAACATCTATACTAATTTATTATTTTGCCTCAAAAAAATAAAAAAATATTTTAAAAGGTGTTGACTTTTATAAAATAAAGTAGTACAATAACATTCGTTCACATTTAAAAATGTGAAATAAAAAAGCACATTGAAAAGTAAATAACAAACCTTTGAGAAACCAAAAATAATAAAGGAAGATAGAAGCAAACTATC
>CAKOVW010000020.1 GCA_934122125.1 uncultured Clostridia bacterium
TGAAAATGCTAATACAGTAGAATTAGGTGTAAAACATAATATTGCAGAAATTAATGGATATACAACATATTATCAAAATGGTACCCAATTACCAAATGGTATTAGCAAAAATGCTAGAGATGTAGCAGGAATTATAGATAATGATTCTAAACCAGGTAACTTTGAAAATAGTGATTATTCATCAAATAGTAAATATGAACATAACTTTGAAGATGATACAGATCATGCAAAAGGAATTAAGGTTTATGTTAATAGGGAATTGATTAGGAAAGTAAGTGGTGTTGTATGGGAAGATAAGAGAGAAATAACAGCAGAAAACACAGATGCTATAATAGCAGATGGTATTAGAGATGAAAAGAGCAAAGAATTAATGGTTCCGGGCATAAAAGTTGAAATGTGGGAAGTCGTACAAAACGGAAATACAAAGGAATTAAAAAGACCGGCAGATGTTATGGAAAATGTATACATGGAAACTAATGATGAGGGCTCATATAAATTTGAAGGTTTTATACCAGGAAATTACATTATTAGATTTACATATGGCGGAAGTGATGTATCTGCAACAGCAAAAGGCTATAATGGTCAAGACTACAAGTCAACAACATATCAAGTAGGAATAGACCAAAATGGACAAACTAATGTTGGAAGTGATGTAGAATATAAAGGATACACTGATACTGCTAATCAAAATAGTACAGCAACATATGGATATGATATTAACAAAGCCGATTCAGCTAATAAACATTATTCTGATGCAAAAGATATTTGGTCATATAGAGAAGATGTAAACAACTATTCAAATAGAAGCATGAAATATGAGATGGCTAATAAGCTAAATAATGATAAAACACTACCAAAACCAAATGATAAACTACAAATGATTGCTGAAACAGGTGTAATATCAGTAGAGGGCGAATACAACAGAACAAACAGTGATAGCGATGGAGATAAAGGTAAAGATCCAGAAAGCAACAATAGATATAACAACATCATTTATAGAAATGGAAATAGCTTAAATGGTGCATATAGTATTCAAAATGTAGACTTTGGATTGGTACAAAGACCAAAAGCACAATTAGAGTTAAATAAACAAGTAAGCAATGTAAAAATAGTATTAGCAAATCAGAATGTATTATTTGATGCAAGTAAAAGTGTAGATAACTTAATTTGGCAACCTAAAAACCCATATGATACAAATACAGAAAACAAAAAGGACAACTACTATAAAACATATGGAGAGAACCAAAATGACCCTACAGGAGTTTATGATGACTTAAGAAATACAATACTAAAAAATGTACAAAAATATTCCAAAGATGGAAATAATGGATTAATTCAACCAACAATGGATAAAGAATTAACACATGGTGCAACAATTCAAATAACATATGATATAACTGTAAAAAATATTGGTGAAGTAGACTATAATGACAAAAAGTTCTACTATACAGGAAAGGTTAACGATCCAACTACAATAGTAACAACGTCAGCAGATTTGTTGGTAGACTATGTTGCTAACAACTTAAAATACAGGTCAGAAGATAATAAAACAGAGTGGGCATGGAAAGCTATGTCAGCAGAGGAACTTGCAAATGGTAGATATGTAAATGATGATGTTCAAAAAGAATTGAAAAATTATAATACAATAATTACAAGTTCTGCATTACAAAATAAGAAATTAATTCCATTAACATCAAGTACATCAGGCAATGCATACACATATGCAAAAACTCAGTTGATATTAACTCAAACAATTACAGCACAAAATGAAAATGATGACTTAGTATATAATAACATAGGCGAAATTGTAGCAATAACAAACAGCGTTGGTAGAAGAATGGCATTCTCAATACAAGGTAACCAAAAACCTAGTGAATCACCACAAGAACCAGATTCAAGTATGGCAGAACCAGTAGTAATTTTACCACCATTTGGTGATACTTACTTATACTTTGGATTAGGAATTGCAGCATTAGTATCAATAGTAGGTGCAGCAATATTTATCAAGAAAAAAGTTCTTAATAAATAGAAAGTTAAAAAAAGAAATTCTATAGAGTAAATCTATAGAGTTTCTTTTTTGCATATTTGTTTTTTAACAGCTAAAATATTGAAAAAACAACAAAAATAATGTAAAATATAAAAAGTAAAAAAAGAAAAAACAAATAAAAACACTAAAGATAGCAAAAAAAATAGAAAACTTTTTTTATTTGCATACTAAAAACGACAAACATTTTAATATGCTTGTACTAAAATATATGCAAAATAATAAAAGTAGGGGTGGTAAAGAGTGTTTAATAATAAAAATAATGGGGTAACTGTTAAGCAAATATTAACAAACCTTTTTAGTGTACAAAATATTATTATTTATATAATATCATTTATGATTTCAATGGTGGGCTTTAGTAGTGAAAATATTATACTTAGTATAAGTCCTTTTGCTATAAGTTTTTTAGCTGCAATGTTAAGTAACCGTATGCCTATTGGTTTGGTATATGTGTTAACATTAATAGGTACATTTATATCATTTGGAACAAATAGCACATTAATATATTTTTTAACAACATTAGTATTTTTTGTATTACTATTAATAAAAAGACCAAAGGAACAAGATGATGTAAATGAGCAAAGAAAATTAGGTATGCATTTATTTTTAGCAATATTATTAGTACAAGTTGTACCAATGTTTTTTACTAATTTTTATGTTTATGATTTATTAACAAGCATAATGCTAGCAATATCAGGATATGTTTTTTATAAAATCTTTGCAAATTCATTATCGATGTTACAACAAATAGGTACTCAAAAGGCCTTTTCAATAGAGGAAGTAATAGGTACAAGCCTTTTATTAGCAATTGCATTTTGTGCTTTTGGTAACTTAAATGTGTTTGGGTTTAGTATAAAGAATATTTTAAGTATTTTATTAGTTTTAATACTAGGCTGGAAAAATGGAATGTTAGTTGGAGCTACAAGTGGTATAACTATAGGAACTGTGCTTGGAGTAATTGCAGGCAGTGAACCAGTAATGGTAGCATCTTATGCAATTTCTGGACTAATAGCAGGTGTATTTTATAAGTTAGGAAAAATAGGTGTTATAGTAGGCTTTATTTTAGGAAACGTAGTATTAACATATGTTGCAAATGGAAATACAGTGCCAGTAATTTTAATACAGGAGATTTTAATAGCATCACTTGGACTATTAGCAGTGCCAAAAAGATTTAAAATAGATATACAAGATTTACTTGGAAAAGATAAATTACTTCCAGAAACTACTACAAGAGCATTAACTGAAAATGAAGATACAGTATTTAAATTAAATAGTATGTCTGAAACGATAGCGGATTTGGCTAAAAGCTATGAAGAGGCAGCAAGCACAATATTAGAAGAAAAAGATTTAAAAGAGCAAGAATTATCAAATGAGCAAATATTTAAAGAGGAATTAGATGTAAATATATCAGAATTAGAAAATAATTTGCTATATGAGGACATAGCAGGAAACAATTGTGGAATTGTAGATGAAATATTTAAGCATTTATTAAAAAATGAAATAATTACAGAAAAAGAGCTAGCAGATATTTTTGAAAAACATAATTTATATATAGTAGGATTTAAACAAAGTGGTACTACAACAGAAAATGATGTTTCCAAAATGATAAAAGCAATAAATTCTGCATATAGAGTTAGCAAAGTTAATTTCATTTGGAAAATGAAAATGCAAGAAAATAAGAAAAACATGTCATCTCAGCTAGAGGGGGTATCAGAGGCAATATCACAAATGGCAGAAAACATAAAACAAGAAAAGGAAGAGCCTTTTGAAACTCAAAAACAAGAGATAGTAAATTTATTAAAACAAAAAGAAATTGAAATAAATAACATTAAAATAAAACAAAATGCTTCAGGAAGATATTTTATAGAAGTATATACGCCAGCTTGTGATGACATAGAAGGCAAAAAATGTAATATTAAAAAAATAGCTAAAATATTAGAAAAGGTATTGCAAACTAAATTTGTAATACAAGCACAAAATTGCAGTTTAAGAGAGCAGCTAAATACTTGCAGATTTACATATTATTCAGAGGATAAATATAAATTGCAAGTTGGAATAGCTACTTCAACAAAGGAAGGTTCAAAGGTTTCTGGAGATAACAATATAGTATCAAAGCTAGAAGATGGAAAATATTTATTTGCAATTAGTGATGGAATGGGGTCAGGAGAAGATGCTAATAGAAGCAGCAAAATTGCTATAAATATGTTAGCAAAATTATTAAAGGCAGGATTTGACAAAGAAACTTCTATAAAGCTAATAAACTCGAGCTTAATAGCAAATACCAAAGAAGATATGTATACAACACTAGATATTCAAATACTAGATTTATTTGCGGGTAACATGGAATTCATAAAAAATGGAGCTTGTCCAACTTTTGTAAAAAGAAATAAAGATGTACAATTATTAAAATCACTTACACTTCCAGCAGGAATTATGGAAAAAAATGACTTAATAGTATATGATTATGACTTAGAAGATGGGGATATTTTAGTAATGTGTACAGACGGAATTATAGACTCAAATACAGAATATATAAACAAGGAATTGTGGGTAAAATATTTGCTAGAAGATATAAATTCTGATGACGCACAACAAATAGCAAATATGGTATTAAATGAGGCAATTGACAATGAATTTGGCATGAAAAAAGATGATATGACCGTAATAGTTGCAAAAATTAACAGAAAGTAAAAAACTTAACACTAAAAACGACAAAAATCTTGTAATTATATATAAAAATATGATATAGTATAGCTGTAAAATTAGCTATACTATTATTTATGTATAGAATTAAGGGGAGGAAAGTGAAAACTATGTCAAACAAAGGTAGAAGATATAATTCACAAAGACCAAAGCTAAATATTAAAAAAGTAATAGCTGCTATTATTGTTCTTGCTGTTATAATTATGGCAATTATAGGAATAGTAAAACTATTTACAGGTGGAGACAAAACAGAAGAAAAAACAATACCAAATCGCTATTTTGCAGTGTATACAAACAATAAATGGGGAGTAATAAATTCAAAAGGTGAAACTATTATAAAGCCTCAGTATGATGAAACTATTATTATTCCAGATAATAGTAAAGAACTATTTATATGTACATATGATGTGGATTACACAAACAGCACATATAAAACTAAAGTAGTAAATGCAAAAAACGAAGAGATTATAACAGGATATGATACAGTAACTACATTAGAGAACTATGATAATGAAAATAATGTATGGTATGAAAAAGATGTTTTATTAGTTAAAAAAGATGGAAAGTTTGGACTAGTAGATTTTAAAGGAAAAGAATTACTAAAACCTGAATATGATGAAATAAGTGCTTTAAAGGGTGTAAAAAGCAGTATATTAACTAAAAAAGACCAAAAGTATGGACTAGTAGATAATATAGGGGTAGCTATTATACCAAATGAGTACGAAAAAATTACATCAATTTCAGAAAAGTACGAAGATGGATATATTGTAACAAACTCAGATAAAAAAGTGGGAGTTATAAACCATGATAAATCTACAGCAGTAGATGTAAAATATCAAGATGTTAAGGCACTAAATGGAAATGGAAAATATGTAGTAAAAGAAGATAATAAATGGCAAATTATAGATGCTGATGGAAATACATATTTAAAAGGAAAAGCTGATGACATAATTTCTATAAATGGTGAAAATGCTGTTATAAAAAATAGTGGCAAATATGGAATTGTAACATTAAATGGAGATACTAAAATTGCTACAAAATATCAAGAATTAAAATATTTATTTGATGATAAATATATTTTTAAATTAGATAATAAATATGGCGTTATAAATTTAGATGGACAGGAACTAATTACTCCAACATATGAAAGTTTAATTTATAGAGCAGATGCAGGATTTCTAGAGGGAACAAAACCTAATGATGTAAACACTGAATTTATGGATCACTCATTGATTACTAAACTAACAGGAATTTTATCTGAAATAGATATTGATAATGGATACATGAGAATTAGAGTAGACAACGAGTATAAATATTATAACTTCAAATTTGAAGAGAAATCTAGCAAAGAAGTATTAACATCAAATACGTTATTCTTAGATAAAAAAGATGGAAAATATGGTTTTGTAAATAAAGATGGCATTGTTGTAGTTGACTATATTTATGAGGATGCTAGGGAACAAAATCAATATGGATATGCCAGTGTTAAGAAAAATGGAATGTGGGGTTGCATAGACTATAAAGGAAGAGTAGTAATTACACCAGCATATCAATTAGAAAACAATTCTTTAATAGAGTTTATTGGAAAATGGCATATAGGAGAAGATTTAAATTTAAATTACTATACAGATAAATAAGAGGAGAAAATAATGGAACTAAAGACGAAATACCAATATACATATTTTATTTATCCATACTTAATTGAAGAAAATAACTACAAAAATTATCTATATAAATTATTAAAAAACAAAGATTGCAAATTAAAAATATTTGAAACCTCAAAAGACATAAAAATTGATTCATATTTTTTACCAGAAATAAAAAATAAGATGTTTTGGTCATTAAATATGAATCAACAAGGTTTTAAAGATTACCAAACTATGGATTTAAAGATGAAGGCTACAGTTCTTAGCCAAAAATATTGTAATGTTTTTGAATATGTTTTAGATAAAGATATACCGGGAAAAATTGGCGAAAAAAATGGGATTTTCTTTGATATAAGTAAGGTTGAAATAGTGTGCTTTAATACAGGTATTTGTTTTTTATTAATGAAAACTGTACTAGATACAGGAGCCAGTTTTTCAGACGTTTTAAATTTTAACTATAAATTTAGAGATATTCAATCAAAAATAGAACATACAAAAGAATATGAAAATATAAAGATACAAACCCAAAGGTTTGATAATATGCAAAAGTTTTCTGAATTTTTAACACAAATAACAGGAAAAAATATAATTGCACCAAAAATAAATTTGGACACTAACAGGTTAATAACCTACTCATATGTGTGTTTGGATCAAGAAAACTGGAATGAAGAAACAGATATATTAAATTTACAAAAAGAATTTGAAAAGTATCGTAGTATAAAACCAGCGAATGAGCAAATTAATGATATCACATATCAAAGTGATAGTGTTTATAAAGAAAAATATGTATATTATGGTTTTTCAAATAATGCAACAGTATTACTTACGTGTGATAATAATATACAGAATTACACAGAGCTTTTATTTCAATATGAAAATGCACAACTTTATCATTATATTTATTATTTACATCAAAAAGTGTATTTAAATAAATTAAATTATGAGATAAAGCAAGCAAAAAACTTTGAAAATATTAAATCTAAATTTATAACATTTGCAAAAAATGATTGGATTTATGAAATAACTAATAATCTAACAGGGACGATGTTAGATAAATACTATAGAAAAGAATTAATTTTAGATGATACTTTTATAAGATTAAAGGCAAAATATGATTTGCTATATAAAGATTACGAAGTAGGAAAAACTAACAAACATCATAATTGGATAATTACAATTATAGGTATTATTGTTGTAATAGGCTTAATTAAATTATGGCTTAAAATAAGTATGTAGCTTGGGGAGTGCAAAATGAATATAAAAACAGGAGTAGATATAATAGAAGTTGATAGAATACAGAAGGCAATAGAAAATCAGGGAGAGAGCTTTTTAAATAGGGTTTACACCAAAAATGAAATTGCTCATTGTAATAATACGGGTAAAATGATATATCAGCATTATGCTGCTAGATTTGCAGCAAAAGAGGCAATTTATAAGGCAATTTCAGATATTATATCTCCAAATGAAAATAATATTTTAAACAAAATAGAAATTACAAATACAAAATCTGGCAAGCCAATTGCAAATTTAGAGGCATTACATATTGAAAATATAGAGTCAATGGATTTAAGTTTATCACATATCAAAAATTATGCAATTGCCTCATTTAGTATAATATTTAAATAATATGGAGGGCAATATGCAAATTTTTGATTCACATGCACATTATAATGATGAGAAATTTGAATTAGATAGAGAAGAAACTTTACAAAAAGTTTGCAATGCAGGAGTTAAACAGTTAATATGTGCAGGATATAGTGTTGAATCTTCAAAGCAGGCAATAAAAATTGCAAATGAACATGATTACATATATGCAACAGCAGGAATTTCGCCAAATGATATACCAACATTTGAAAATGAGAATACTGATATAAAGGAATTCTTTTTTGAAGAGGTATTAAATGAACAATTAAAAGAAATAAAAAGATTAGCCCAGAATGATAAGGTAGTAGCAATTGGAGAAATAGGGTTGGATTATTATTGGAACAAAGAAAATAAACAAAATCAAAAATCAGCATTTATAAAGCAAATAGAAATTGCAAATGAATTTAATTTGCCAATAGTAATACACACGAGAGAAGCAATTGCAGACACAATAGAAATATTAAAAAATCAAATTACAGCTGTAAATAAGGGCGTGTTTCATTGTTGCCCATTAAATATAGATTTAATTAGAGAAGGACTAAAACTTGGCTTTTATATTTCATTTGCAGGGCCAATAACTTTTAAGAACTCTAAAAATGCTACGGAAGCAATAAGCTCAGTACCATTGGATAGAATTTTAATAGAAACAGATAGTCCATATTTGGCACCAGAGCCAAAACGTGGAACTAGAAATGATTCTTCAAATTTAATATATATACTTCAAAAAATAGCAGAAGTTAAAAATATTTCAGTAGAGGAAGTAGCTGAAATTATATATAAAAATGCAAAGGATATATTTAAAATAAAACCCAATTGATAGTTCAATTGGGTTTTGTTTTAAGTATAAAACAAGATTGGTTTTGTTTTATTTATTAAAATCAACTTTAACATTTTTTCTAGCTTCTGCATTGTCAACTTCAAATAGACTTTCAGCTGTAAAATGAAACATACCAGCAACAATATTTGATGGGAACAACTCTAATTTTGTATTATATCTTGTAACAGTGTCATTGTAGAATTGTCTAGAATAAGAAATTTTATCCTCTGTTTCTGTTAATTCATTTTGTAGGCTTGAAAAGTTTTGATTAGCTTTTAAGTCTGGATAAGATTCTGCAACAGCCATGATTGTTTTTAAAGAACTAGATAATTCATTATCTAATTTTGCTTTTTCATCAACTGTTTTAGCCCCTGCCCAAGCTGTACGTAATTCAGCTATTTTAGTTAAAGTATCACTCTCATGAGTCATATAACCTTTAACAGTTTCAACTAGATTAGGGATTAAATCAAATCTTCTTTGTAGTTGTACATCCATTTGTCCAAAAGCATTTTTTACACGTTGTCTTAAAGTTACTAAATTATTATATACAGAAATAATAAATAATATTAAAAGAACAACGATAGCTAAAATAATCCACAACATAAATTTCACTCCTTTATATTAATATTATGAGATAATAATAACATATATTAAAGTAATATACAATATAAACGATAAAAAATAAATCATATTCTTGTACAAGCAAGCATATAATATAGTATATGTAAAGGTTTAAAGAATATTACAAAAATTGAAAAATAATACAGGCCTAGAAACTAGCAAGATGCATGAGATAGGCAAAAATTTGACAATGTTACTAAAAAATGGTATAATATAGATGTTGCTTTTAAAGGAGGGAACAAATTAAAAATGAAAAATGATGATAAAGCATCAATATCGCTGAAAAAAATAATTTGTATTAGCATTTTATTTATTTTTGTAATGACAGCTGCAGTTGTAGCTGGAAATGTAAAATTAAATAATGTTAAAATTATTTTAGCTAGTGGTTACGAAATGAATGTATTAACTAGCAAAACCAAAATAGCTGATATATTAGATGACAATCATATTATATTACTAGAAGATGAAAAGGTATTACCTGATTTAGAATCAGATTTACCAGATAATAATACAATTAAAATTTCTAAGATTACAGATGAAGAAATTGAAGAGCCAGAAGTTATAGAAACATCAGAAACTATTACAATGGAAGAAGTGTTAAAAAACTATGATACTATTATTGAAAAAATTGTAGTAGAAAAAGTAAAAATTCCTTATGAAACTATAACTAAAAATAAAGCCTCAGGATCTAGCTCAAAACAAAATCAAATTGTACAATATGGTGTAGATGGATTAAAAGAGGTTACTTATAAAGTAAAATATCAAAATGACGTAGAGATTGAAAAGAAGGAAATTTCTTCAAAAATTATTAAAAAACCAGTAAACAAAATAGTAGAGGTAAGAAACAAGCAAGTTACATCAAGAGGTGGTACAACTACTAGATATGGTGGAAAATGGACTTACTCAGAAGCAGAACTTGATTTATTATGTGCTATCACAGCACAAGAAGCATGTTCAAGCTACAATGCTGCTTTAGCTGTTATAACATGTGCAGCCAATAGAGCAGAAAGTACTAGATGGAGATATAATGGAACAGATCCATTAAGCCAATATAAAGCTAAAGGTCAATTCTGTTATTCAATAGATAATCATTGGAGAAGAAGATTAAACGGAAATTATCCATCATATGTAAAACAAGCTGTTATAGATGCATTAAATGGTAAAAGGAACCATAATTATTTATCATTTAGGTCAGCAGGATATGCAAATGGTGTAAACATTGGTGGAAACGTGTACTTTAATGCAATGTAATATACAAAGAGTTCCTGTTTTAGGAACTCTTTTTTCTATTTTGTAGAAGATAAGTATGCAAACAAGGAGAGAGAAAATATGAAATTAATTTCGTGGAATGTAAATGGCTTAAGAGCAGCAATTAAAAAAGGTTTTAAGGAATTTTTTGAGGAGGCAGAGGCAGATATATTCTGCATACAAGAAACAAAAATGCAACAGGACCAAATAGATGATGAAATAAAAGGTATATTTGATAAATATAATTGTTATTGGAATAGTGCAGTAAAAAAAGGATATTCAGGAACAGCAGTATTTACAAAACAAAAACCGATTAATGTTACATATGGAATTGGAATACAAGAACATGACCAAGAAGGAAGAATAATAACATTAGAGTTTGAAAAATTTTATTTAGTAAATTGCTATACTCCAAATTCTAAAAGAGAACTAGAAAGATTGGAATATAGAATGATATGGGAAGATGAGATTAGAAACTATTTACTAAAGTTAAATAAAACTAAACCAGTAATTTTATGTGGAGATTTAAATGTAGCACATGAAGAAATAGATTTAAAAAATCCAAAATCTAATAGACGTAATGCGGGTTTTACAGATGAAGAAAGAGGAAAAATGACACAACTGTTAGATGCTGGCTTTACAGATACTTTTAGATATTTATACCCTACAAAGGAAAACTGCTATACATGGTGGTCATATATGTTTAATGCAAGAGCTAATAATGCTGGTTGGAGAATAGACTACTTTATAGTATCAAAGTCAATTGAAAAAGAAATAAAGGAAGCGAAGATTTATTCAGATATTATGGGCAGTGATCACTGTCCTGTTGGAATAGAATTGTAGGAGGTAAGAATGGAAGAAAAAAAGAAAAGTCTAAAATGGCTGTATTGGTTTAGCTTAGGAGTTGCTATTATCGCTGTATATAAATTATTAGATAATTTTGGACCAATAACAGCGTGGCTTACAGGTTTGTTAGATATTTTAATGCCGTTTATTGCAGGAGTGCTTATAGCATATTTATTTTATATTCCATGTAGAAAAGTAGAAAGCTGGTATAAAAAGGTAAAATATATTTCAAAAGGAGCAAGAATACTGTCAATTATAACAGTATATATTATTGCTGCACTGTTAATTATACTGGCACTAAACTTTGTAATACCAGCAGTATCAAAAAGTATAGTTGATCTTGTTACTAATTTTGGAAATTATTATAACAATACAATGAATACTATAAATGAATTACCAGAAGATTCAATATTAAAAAGTGAAACAGTTATAAATGCAATAAAAAGTATAAGTGAAATTGATTTTAAACAATATATAAATATAGAAAAATTGACTGAATATGCAAAAGGTGCAATAAATGTTGTAAATAGTATATTTGATGTATTTGTTTCGTTTATAGTTTCTGTATATTTATTAGCAGAAAGAAGAAGAATTTTAAATTTCCTAAAAAGGTTGTCATCAGCTATATTTAAACAAGATACATATAAAATGATAGGAAAGTATTTTAATAAGTCAAATGAGGTGTTTTTTAACTTTATAGCAGGTCAAGTATTAGATGCAATAGTAGTAGGAATTTTAACTTCAATTGCTATGTCAATAATAGGAGTAAAATATTCTGTATTACTTGGATTTATGATAGGAGTATTTAATTTAATACCGTATTTTGGAGCAATTATTGCAGTGGCAGTGGCTATACTTATTGCAATATTTACAGGCGGCATAGGTCAGGCAGTTATTATGGCGATAGTTGTTATAGTGTTACAACAAATTGATGCAAACATTATAAATCCTAAAATTTTGGGAAGCTCATTGTCTATAAGTCCACTTTTAGTAATATTTGCTGTAACCGTAGGTGGTGCATACTTTGGTGTACTTGGAATGTTCTTGGCTGTACCAGTTGCCACAGTTATTAAATTATTAATTGAAGAATATATAACATATAAAACCAGTACTCATTAAAGTGCTGGTTTTTGTAAAAGATTTGAAAATTAAATATTGACAAACGATACCAAATATAGTATCATAAAGATAGCCTTATTGGGGGAAGGCGTATTTTTCAAGAGAGGAGGAATACAAATGCCAGAACCCAATAAAATAATACAAAAAATGAAAAGACAGCCAAATGGAATCAGATTTCAAGAATTGGTTAAGGTTTTAGAATACAATGGATATAAAATGAAAGCTAGAAAACGGCACTTCTCATAGAAATTTTATAAATTCTAAAGGTGATGTAATAACAATCAAAGAAGAAAATCCATTAAAGGCGGTTTATGTTAAAGATGTATTAAAGAGAATAGGAGAATAAAAATCTGACATTAAAGTAAAATAAATGTAAAAGGAGGCAATGTTAATGAAAAATGTTGATGATTATATGAAATTGCCATATAACTGCATTGTGCAACAAATTAATGATGAAAGTGGAACTTATTTTTATGCACATGTTTTAGAACTAGATGGATGCCAAAGTACTGGTGAAACTTTCAAGGAAGCCTATGAAAACTTAAAAGATGCAATGAAAGGTTGGATTGAAACTAAGATAGATGGTGGATTTGATGTACCATTACCAGTAAAATATAGTGATTATAGTGGTAAATTTATAGTAAGAATTCCAAAATCATTACATTATAGATTATCAGTTGAAGCACAGCAAGAGGGAGTATCTTTAAATCAATATGCTTTATATAAGCTAAGTAGTTAAACGAAAACCAGCACTTGTTAAAGTGCTGGTTTTGGTCAGTTTTTATGAAAGTCGATAAAGAGCATTGCAACAGAGGCAATAGTGCAGCTTACTAAAAAACTAACAAGTATCTCGCCAAATGCCGCAAAAAAGTTTTTGGGTTCAATAATAGTTGAAAATACTTTGTAAAAGAATATAGTGCCGAAGATGACAAATGCCAAACATAATGCAACCAAAATATAAGAACCGATTTTAGCTTTTTTCACTTTGACCGCTCCCCCCTCTAAAATATTAGTATATATAGCCCAACCTGACCAATTAGGCAAAATAAGGGAAAAATAAATAGTAATAAAATAATTATATCACAGATTTTTTGAAAAATCAATTTACATAATAGACTTAAGAATAACTTAATAAATTAGCTACTTTTTTCTTAATAAATTTATGGTATAATCTATGTGTAATAATTGAAAAGGGGAAATTTTATGTACAATATTTTAGTAGTAGATGATGATAAAGAAATTGTAAATGCAATAGAAATATATTTGAGCAAAGAGGGTTACAACATATTAAAAGCATATGATGGAATGGAAGCACTAAAAATAGTAGAAAAAAATGATAATATTCATTTGATTTTGTTAGATATAATGATGCCAAAACTTGATGGAATTAGTACAGCTAATTTAATTAGAAAAGATAAATCAATTCCAATAATAATGCTTTCTGCAAAATCAGAGGACTATGATAAAATTACAGGGCTAAATAATGGTGCAGATGACTATATAACAAAACCATTTAATCCATTGGAATTAATTGCAAGAGTAAACTCACAAATTCGTAGATATACACATTTAGGTTCAATTGCAGATAAACAACAAGAAGGAAATACATATTGGTCAGGAGAATTAGTGATAAATGATGATACAAAACAAGTAACAGTTGATGGAAAAGATGTAAAATTGACTCCAACAGAATATAATATTTTAAAATTTTTAACTAAAAATAAAGGGATAGTATATTCAATAGAACAAATCTACCAAAATGTGTGGGATGACGAGTGTTACGGTGCTGAAAATATTATAGCAGTGCATATTAGACACATAAGAGAAAAAATAGAAATAAATCCAAGAGCACCTAAATATTTAAAAGTTATTTGGGGTATAGGGTATAAAATTGAAAATTTAGAAAAGTAGAGGAGGAAAAAATGAACGGAGCAAAAGTTGCTAAAAATATATCTTATGTTTTAGTACCAATATTTGCATTACTTTTAATACTATCAACACTAGGTACTAAAATTATAGATGAAGAAATGAATATTACACAAGACTCAAATTATATCTGGCAAATGGCAGGAGGTTTAGCAAATGTAACAGAAGGTGTAACACCATTTTTAATTCCAATATCAGTTATAATACTAATTATTCTAGCAGTAGTAATTATAGATGGAATTGGAAAGAATAAAGATGAGGATACAATTAAGTTAAACTGGTTTGATGAATGGAAATTAGGAATAGTATTAATTATAAGTTTTGTATTGTTTTTAGTGGGATTTTATATTCTAACAATGGGATGGAATTCATTTGAAAATTCAATAAGCATAATGCTATTAAGTTGTGGGACTGGAATAATATATGTAGATTCAATAGTACTATTAGAAACTATAGTAAAAAGAATAAAAGCAAAAATGTTATGGAAAACAACTTTGATATATGCTATTTATAAAGCAATTAAGAAAATAATAGATAACCGCAAAATAATGACAAAACTATTTATATATTATTGGGGATTTTGTATTATAGGATTTTTTATTACAATAGCAATACCTAATGCTTATGATAAAACTTTGTTTTATGTGGTAATGTTAGCAGCACTTGGAATAGGTACATTTTATGGTTTGTGCAAAAAAGTGGAAGAGCTAAATAAGGTTCAAATGGCTTTAAAAAATATATATGATGGAGATACAAATATAGATTTAAATCCAAATGAATTAAAGGGAGTTTTAAAACAAATGGCAATATATATTGATGATATTGCAGGAGGACTATCAAATGCAATTGAACAAAGTTTAAAAAGCGAAAGACTAAAAACAGAGCTTATTACCAATGTATCTCATGATATAAAAACTCCACTTACATCAATAATAAATTATGTAGATTTATTGAAAAAAGAAAAAATGCCTAACGAAAAAGCTACTGAGTACTTAATGATATTAGATAACAAATCTCAAAGATTAAAAAAATTAACAGAGGATTTGGTTGAAGCGTCAAAGGCATCTTCTGGAAATATAAAACTAAACATGGAAAAATTAAACGTGAAAGAGCTTATAAAGCAAGTTTCTGGAGAGTTTGAAGATAAATTCCAAGAAAAGGGATTAGAAGAAATAAATACATTTCCAGAACAAGATATATTTATAAAAGCTGATGGTAGATATATGTATAGAATACTAGAAAATATCTATTCAAATGTTGCAAAATATGCTTTAGAAAACACAAGAGTATATTTAGATGTAATTAAAAATCAACATACTGTTGTAATACAGATGAAAAATATTTCAAAACAAGAGCTTAACATATCAGCTGACGAGTTGATGCAAAGGTTTGTGAGAGGAGAAACTTCAAGAAATACGGAAGGAAGCGGTTTAGGACTTTCAATAGCATCTAGTTTAACAGAACTACAAGGGGGGCAATTTCATATTTACTTAGATGGTGATTTGTTTAAGGTAACAATAGGATTTGAAATGTTGAATAATTAAAAAATGTGCCATTGGGGACGGAGAATTTTGGCACACTTCATTATTAAAACAAATTATTTTAATTAAAATAAGAAGTGTGCCAAAATTCTCCGTCCCCAATGGCACATTTTTTAATTTACATGATTAAATAAATATTGAATACCTCCATTGGCTGCTGCAGTTACTGCTAATACAATAATACCAGCAACAATAACACCTGCTACAATAGGGGGAATAGCCTTTTTAGGTGGTAAATTTAAAAAGTTAGCAATTAAAGAACCAACCCATGCACCAGTTCCAGGTAAAGGAACTGCTACAAATAAAAATAAACCTAAAGCTGTGTAATTTTGTAATTTTTCGCTTTCTTCAATTTTTCTTGTGGCTCTTTCAGTAGCCCAATCTATAATAACTTTAAAAGGTTTCCATCTTCCGAAAAAATCAAATAAAGGTCTAATGTATTTAACAATAAAATATATAGGTATAATATTTCCTAGAAAGCTACAAATAAAGGCTTCAAAATATGAAAGACCAAGTCCAACACCTATAGGAATAGCTCCTCGTAATTCTAAAATAGGTACCATACCTACAAAAAATGTAATTAAATATTTTAAAAATAATGACATTGTTAAAACTCCTTTTCCTATATAACTATGGATAATATTTTATAATATGGAAGTAGATTTGTCTAGTCAAAAATAAAAAAATATATTAAATAAAAAATAATCTTAAGCCTAGGGAATAAAAGGAAAGCTAATAAAAATACAAAATCGTTGTAATAATTGTAATAAAAAAGACACAAAAATTTAACAATAGGATAAAAAAACAAATAAAATAGAAAAAGCCGTAAAAAAGAAAGTAAAAAAATTATGGCATAATAAAAAGAAGTGCGTTTGACATGTACTTCTTTTTATTTATAATATGATATTGACTGTAAAAATATGAAGAAAGGAGTCGAAAATTGAAAAATAACAAGACAAAGAAAATAATATTTATTTTTGTATTAGTCTTTCTTTTATTTGGAAATTACATGATTGTATTTGCAGCAGATACAGTAGCACTAACACCAGCTGATAACCAATGTTTAGAGTTAAGAGCAGTTGAAATAAAAGATGTAGATGGGCAAAATAAGCAGGTTATTATGCAATTGTGGGGAAACAATTTAGTATTTAAACGGATTTGATGTTAGATTTTCTTATGATGAAACTAAAATACAACCATCTAATATTCAGACAAATGTTATTACAGATGATGAACTAGAATATTTTCAATTTGCAGAAGAATTTCAGGACTCCTTAGATATATTTACAATTCCATTTGATGGCGAAGGAGCAGGAATACGTGCTATTGTTTCAATTAATCCACCAATTTCTGAAAAAACAGAACATATAGTAGAACAAGATGGAAAAATTTCTATAGATACAAAAGGAAGCGTTCTTCTAGGAACAATGAGTTTTCAAATGACAGAAGAAACTTATGACCCATCATGGTTCCAATTAGTAACAAGTACTTCATCACCTAAAACTGGAATTAAAATTAGTGTTAGTACTACAGAATACTATGAAGCACAATCTACATTTAGGTTTACTGGTGCAGTAAATTCAAAAGAAGCAAAATTAAGCGATTTAATTGTTAGTACCGGAACCATAAATGAAGAAAATTCAGAAGAATCTACTTATAAAAAATATACATTAACTCCAGAATTTGAAAAAAATACTACAAGTTATGAATTAGAGTTAAGAGAATACATAGACAACATGGATATTACAGCTATTAAAACAGATGAAAAATCAACATTAAAAATAAAGGTTCCTCAAAAAGACGATAAAGGCAATTTGGTTTACGAAGAAGATGGAACTACAATTTCATATGAAGAAAAAGATATGCAAAGTGGAACTCCACTAAATGTTATTTTAAATAAATTGGGAGAGCCAAATACAGTAATAACTGTAACAGTAATGGCTGAAGATGGCAAAACTTCAGAGAAATATGAAATAAATATTAAAAGACCATTTGCTACAATAAAAGGGCAAGCTATTTTAGCCGACTTTGACAATGAAATGTCTGTTCAAAACTTTTTAGATAATTATGGTATACAGGTAAATAATAGAGTGGACATAAATTTATACAAACCGGATTTAGCAGAGTGGGAAAGTATTAGTGATATTTATCAGTTACAATACGAAAATCCACTTACTTATGAAAAGCTAGAGAGTATTCCTAAAGAAACTACAGGCAAATCAAATGATGATGGTACGTTTGAAATTTATGTAATACCAGGAACATATGATGTACAAGTAACACGACTTGGCTATCTAGATTATATATATTGCGATGTGGAAGTAAAAGATGGCGATGTTGTAGATATGGGAAACTTCAATATGCCAGCAGGAGATGCTAATAGAGATTCTGTTATTTCTCAAGAGGATATGAACTTATTAAGAAAAGTTATGGATATGTCAAATACAGACGCAGACTTTTTAGAAAGTTATAATCCATCACAAATAGGGTCAGTTTCACAAGAAGATTTAAATTATTCTAAGGCAAACCAAGATAAAATGTTAACGATAATTTATTTTAATAAACAATAATATAAGGAGGAAAAAATGAAAGTAAAGGTACAAAAGCTAATACAAAATTTAATGAACAATACGAAAAACTATTTAAAGACACTTAGTAAAAAACAAATTACAGCTATTAGTACATTAGTAATCATGATAACTCAAATGTTTTCACCATATACAGTATTGTTGAGTACAGTAAAAGCAGCAGTAAATCCAACAACAGACCAACTAATTGTATTAAGGGCAACTAAACCTACAACCTCTAGTAGTGGAAAGAAAATTGTAGAAGTAACTTATGCAATTACTGCAGAAAACATTGTGTCATTCGATTTTAATATTGGGTATGATTCAACTAAAATTGCACCAGCAGCAAGAGGAACAGGGGCAGCGTGTACTAATACTAGTATTGCTCCTACCAATAAGAAAACTGCTTGTGGATATTGGCATGATGCCAATGTATATTTACCAGCGTATACTTATACAGTAAACTATACAACATCAACTATTAGACTTGCTGGTCAAAGTTCAAGTGGTTCAGCAATTAACTTACTAGATGAAGAATACGATAAGGATACATTAGGAGATGAGGCATATGGATATGACTATTATCTACCAATTATTACATTATACTTCTATTTAGTAGATGAAAGTATTACTGAAATTACACAAGATATGTTATATTGGAAACCAGTTTCAGGTTCTACTGCAATGCCAACAGGTTTTAAATATATATATAATAATGGAACAACAAATCAAACCTGCTTGACAACAGATAGTGTTGGATATGAAGGATTTGCAACAGCACAAAAACAAGTAGATAGCTTAGAGCTAACTGCGAATCCAACAGATGTAACATATAAAAACGGTGAAAAATTAGATTTAACAGGTGGAACAATTACAATACATTATAATGATGGTACAAAAGATGAAAATGTAAACATTGTAGATAAAATAAAAGATGGAACATTTACACTAGATACAGAATATGCTTCAAATAGTAGTAAAAAAGCAACTATTACATGTTCTGGTAAAAAAGTAGAAATTCCATATTATGTTTTGTCAGGAGCAGAGCTAAAAACTGCACCAAATAATACTACATATGAACACGGAGATGTAATTGATTTTACAGGAGGAGAGTTAAACGCAATATTTACAGATAGTAACGGAGCTACTGTAAAAGAAGTAATATCAATTCCAACAGGAATTAGTAATAATACAATTACTACTAACACAACAACAGCTAATGTTAATAAAAATCCTGTAACATTAACTTATGAAGGATATAATGTAGATATAAATCTTAATGTAAACGATCCAATAGATCATATTGCAGTAACTACTCCACCAACAAAAGTAATTTATGACCAAGATGAAATTATAAGTTTTGCAGGTGGAGAAATTACAGCATATAAAAAGAGCGGAGCAACAACAGTAATTCCAAGCACAGATACATCAATTACATTAAATACAACTAAGGCAGATATTAATACTGTTTCAGAGAGTAAAAAATGGACAACAACAACAGGAACAGAAGCAGGAACACAATCAGTTACAGTAACATATCAAGGAAAAACAGCAACATATGATATAACAGTAAATGATGTAATAGACTCAATTGAAGTAACCAAACAGCCAACAGCACAAAATAAATATGGAGCAACAAATTTGGATTTTAGCGGTTTACAAGTAAAAGTAGAAACAAGAGGTGGAGGTACATTTTATATAGACCAAAACTCAGTTAATATAGATACTTCAGCGTATAATCCAAATAGCTTAGATATACAAGAATTTACAGTAACATATGGTGGTAAAACATCAACAACAAAAGCACAAATAACATTGGTAGATTATGTTACAGATATTACAACAAATTTTGTAACAACAACTTTTGATTATGATACACCACTTAGCACAGTTATAACAGGAGCAACATATGTTAAAAACTATGCAAGTGGAAGCACATCATCAGCAGAACCTATTACAGCAAGTATGGTAAATGGATACAATCAAAAACCAGCCCCAACGTTATTTGATAGTAACCATGAGTATAGTTATTCTATAAGAATAACATTATCAACTGGAAGCAACAAATTTGATGAAGTGCCTATTACAAAAAATCAAACTATAAAAATTCAAGATACTATTAGTAAAATAGATATAGACAATTATCCAGATACAATAGCATTTGAATACGGAGATGAGTTTGAATATACAAATGGAAGAATCAAAACAGTATATACAAGTGGTGCAACTGGTGAAGTAATACATATGTCAGATTCAAATGTTAAATTAACTCAAACAGATGGAACAACAGCAATAACAACATCAGTGGCTAAAGCTAAATTTAACAATGGACAAGCTAAAGAAACAGTTTTAGTAACATATACAAAAAATGGTAAGTCTTATACAACAAATTATCAAATAACAATTTCAGACAAAATTACAGGTATTGCTATTACTAAAGAGCCAACTAAAACATTTGAACATGGAGATAGCTTTACTACTGGAAGCGGAGAAATCACAGTAAGCTATGCAGTAGCAGATCCAGAAACAGTTTCAATGTCAGATGCAAAAGTATTAATTACACAAACAGATGACACTGAAATTAATATGACTCCAACTGGTTATGATGCAAACAATAAATATACAGAGCATTTAAAAGTAGAATATATGGATACTACTACTACTTATGATATTGAAATATCTAATACTATTGACAAAATAGAAATAGATGAATCACCAAAAACTACATATGAATATCAAGAAAACATAGCAAATGTAGGAGGAACTATAAAAGTAATTAGAAAAGATGGTTCAAACACTATAATTCCTATTACAGATGATATGATAAGTGGATTAAATACAAATACACCAGGAACTAGAACAGCAACAGTAACATATATTAATGAAGCGGTTACAAAAACAACGACATATACGTATACAGTAGCAAATTCACTAATTGGAGCAACAATTAATCCACCAACAAAGACAACATATAATCATAATGAAAGAGTTGAAGATGGAACAGTTACTTTAAAATATGCAG
>CAKOVW010000021.1 GCA_934122125.1 uncultured Clostridia bacterium
TATTAAAATGCATGATATAAATAATTTTCTGCTAACTTTTACTTCGTTTGGCATTTAATTCACCTCCTAAATTGTAATCATTTGAGCATTTTCTTCTCCAACTAGCTCTTGAAATTCTTTTAAGATTTCTGGTGTCATATAAATTCCACCTGCTTTGTCAAGTTTTTCTCCATTTCTTATTTGCATTTGCATATTGCTTCTTTCTCCATTGAAAAAGTATATTGCACCTTTAAGTTTTTCTTTAGTTTCTTCGTTAAGATTTGTAACATTTAGTTCAAATGCTTTTTTCTTTATTTCTGCAAATTCTTTTATTGTTCTAGCCACAATTTTAGGTTCTTCATCTTCTCTAATGCTTAGTCTACCTTCTACTTCAACAATATTGTCATTTACTAATATATCAGAACATTGTCTATAACAACTATCGAAAACTATAAATTCAGTTGCACCATATAAATCTTCAATTGTAACAAACGCCATAATCGTATTGTTTTTAGTATATTTCTTTTTAACACTTGTTACTATACCTGCATATACTACGTTTTGTCCATCTTGATATTCTGCAATTTTCTCCTCTTCTATTTCATTTGTTTCTGCTAATTCTCTCAATTTTAAGCTATTTATGGTAGTTTTTGCTTCAATTTGTGCTCTCATTTTTTCTAGTGGATGTCCTGAAATATATATTCCTAGCATCTCTTTTTCCATTGAAAGTTTCTCTTTTTCATCATATTCAGGTTCTATTGTATAGTTATATTTTATTTCTTCTTTTTGAGTTTCTCCTCCTAAGTCAAACATTGAAACTTGTCCATCAAATCCCTTTTTGTCATTATTTATTGTGTCAATAATGTTTTCATAAGATACCATCAATGTCTTTCTTGTTTGTCCTAGTTCATCAAAAGCTCCTGCTTTTATTAAACTTTCAATACATTTTTTATTAACTGCTGTTTCTTTTATTCTTTCGCAAAAATCACTAAAATCTTTAAATTCTCCATTTTTTGTTCTTTCTTCTACTATTTCGTCAACAGCAGCTGTCCCAACATTTTTAATGCTTCCAAGTCCAAAACGAATTTGATTTTTATCAACTGTAAACCTTGTATAGCTTTTATTTATATCTGGTTTTAATATTTGAATTGATAGTCTTTTACATTCTTCAATATAGCCTGGCACCTTATCTAAGTTTCCTAAAAAACTGTTAAGCATTGCAGCCATAAATTCTGTTGGATAATATGCTTTTAAGTATGCTGTTCTATATGATACAACTGCATAAGCAGCAGCATGCGACTTATTAAATGCGTATTTAGCAAATTCAGCCATTTCGTCAAATATTTTATTTGCAGATTGTTCATCTATACCATTTCTAATGCAACCTGGAACAACAATATTTCCATTTTCATCTGTTTGTCCATGTATGAATATTTCTCTTTCCTTTGCCATTACATCTAGCTTTTTCTTACCCATGGCTCTTCTTACTAAGTCAGCTCTTCCTAATGAGTAACCTGCTAAATCTCTAACTATTTGCATAACTTGTTCTTGGTAAACCATACAACCATAAGTAACTTCAAGAATTGGTTTTAGTGCTGGATGTGTATATACTGCATGTTCTGGATCCTTTTTGTTTGCAATATATCTTGGTATTTGATCCATTGGACCAGGTCTGTATAAAGAAACCCCCGCAATTATATCTTCCAAGCAGTCTGGTTTTAATTCTTTCATGAAGTTTGTCATTCCTTGACTCTCAAACTGGAATATACCAACTGATTCTCCATTTTGCCATAATTTGTATACTTTAGGATCATTCATTTTTGCGTCAAATTTAACATCTATTCCTTGATTTTGTTTTACCAAATCTATTGTATCTTGAATAACAGTTAATGTTCTTAATCCTAAAAAGTCCATTTTTAAAAGTCCAAGTTCTTCTAGTGTTGTCATTATATATTGTGTTGATATAGCTCCATCTCTTACATAAAGTGGTACATAGCTTACTACTGGTTCTTTTGTAATAACTATACCACAGGCATGTGTTGAAGCCTGTCTTGGCATTCCCTCTAAAGCCATGGCAATATTTAGCATCTTTTTAATTTCTTCATCTGTATCGTAAAGGTCTTTTAATTCTTTGTTTTGCTCCATAGCTTTTTTTATTGTAATATGTATTTCATTTGGTATCATTTTAGCTAGTTTGTCCGCTTCTGCATAAGGCATATCTAGTACTCTTGCAACATCACGAATAACCATTCTAGCAGACATTGTTCCAAATGTAATAATCTGTGAAACATGGTCTTTACCATATTTTTGTTCAACGTATTCTATAACCTTATCTCTTTTTTCATAGCAAAAGTCAACGTCAAAATCAGGCATACTAATTCTTTCAGGATTTAAAAAACGCTCAAAAATCAGATTATATTGAATAGGGTCAATATCTGTAATTTCAATACTATACGCAACTATTGAACCAGCTCCAGAACCTCTACCTGGTCCAACTGGTATATTATGTGTTTTAGCATAATGAATATAGTCCCATACAATTAAGAAATAGTCTACATATCCCATTTTTTTAATGACACTTAATTCATATTCTGTTCTTTCTAATATTTCTTTACTTGGATTTTCACCATATCTATTTTTTAGTCCATCATAAGTAAGTTTTTCCAAATAATCATAGTGAGTTGCAAATTCTTGTGGCACATCATAATTTGGCAAAATTGTATGTCCAAATTCAAATTCTACATTACATTTTTCTGCTATTTTTACTGTGTTTTCAATTGCATCTGGTACATTTTTAAAGTAATCACTCATTTCTTCTGGTGATTTAACATATAACTCATCTGTGTCAAATTTCATTCTGTCTTCATCTGTCATACGTTTTCCAGTTTGTATGCAAAGTAAAACCTCATGGTTATACGCATCTTCTCTTTTTAAATAGTGAGCGTCATTTGTTGCTACAAGTGGAATATCTAGCTCTCTTGATAATTGTATTAATTTTTGGTTTGCTAAAACTTGTTCTTTTATTCCATTGTTTTGAATTTCTAAGTAGTAGTCTTCTCCAAATACAGATTTATACCATAAAGCAACTTCTTTTGCTTTTTCCATATCATTTGCAAGTATTGCTTGGTTTACTTCTCCTGCTAAACATGCACTTAGGCATATTATTCCTTCATGATATTTTTCTATTATTTCATGGTCTATTCTAGGTTTATAATAAAAACCTTCTGTATAACCCAAAGAAACTAAAGTTGCAAGGTTTTTATATCCTTGATTATCTTTAGCTAATAGTATTAAATGGCTATATTTAGCATCTAAATTAGGGTCTTTATCTTTTCTATTTCTTGGTGCAACATAAACTTCACAACCTATTATTGGTTTAATGTCATTTGCTTTACATGCTTTATAAAAGTCAATTGCACCAAACATAGCACCATGGTCTGTAATTGCCATAGCGTTCATTCCTAATTCTTTTGCTCTTACTGGTAAGTCTTTTATTCTATTTGCTCCATCTAGTAAGCTAAATTCACTGTGTATATGTAAGTGTACAAAGCCATTCATATTATTTTATTTCTCCTTTTTCTATTCATATTTGTTTCAATAATAATATAATAATTTTTTCCGCTCCAACCCCCAACTGCCTAAGAATGTGTAATACAATTTTCCACTAGTGAAAAATTTATAACACATTCTAAGTTGTCGGTCCCCACGAAACCACGCTTCAAAAATTATTATATTATTATTTTTAAATTTGCATAAACTACAATATTTCTAAATAATACTCGTCTTTTACTAGGCATAGGGCTGTTTTGTTAACTTTTCTACCTAGTGCTTGTTCTAGTGCTGTTTTGTATATTTCTAATTGTACTTTATATTTATCAAGTATTTTTTCTTTTGCGTTTGGTTCATTTGAAATGTAATCTGTTTTAAAATCAATTAACACTAAATTATTGTTTTTATCAATATAATATAAGTCTATAATACCTTGCACTAAAATGTTTTTCTTTGAGTTTTCAGCTTCACTTACAACATCTTTTGCAGGTATGTTTATGTAAAATGGTTGCTCTTTGTGTACTTCTTTTGCTTGCCTTAATTCTTCAAATAATTGTGATTTTGTATATTGATAAATTAAATTTACATCAATTGCATCTGCTTCATTTTGTGTAATTATTTCTTTCTCAACTAAGTTAAGTATCATGTTTTGAATATCTTTTAACTCATAGTCTTTTTTCTCGTCTAATCTTTGAATACATAAGTGTACTAAAGTACCTTTTTCTGCACTTGATATTTTTTTATCTTCTTGCATGAATTTTGGTGTATATGATTTTTTGTATTCTACCTCTTCACTTTCTATTCCATTTAGCATTTCTTCTAGTTTAATTTTTTCTTGCTTAATTTTTGTAACAGATGATTTAGTAGGAAGTGTTGTGTCTACAATATAGTCATATTTCCATTCTAGTAATTCTTTTAATGCTTGTTCAGATTTTTTATTTTCTTCTTCTGATTTATTTTTTAATATTTGTTCTATCTTTTCTTTTAAATCAATTTGCTCAACTACTTCTTCTTTTGCTAAAGTTTTTAATAAGTCTTTTTTATTACTTACATTTAAAGTTATAATATCACTTAATTTGTATTGTTCTCCTTTTAGTGTAATTGTTCTTCCTTGATTGAACAAATACACATACATAATCCAATCTAAGTATGAATTTGCTTTTTTCATAAGGTTAGCATCTAGTTTTATGTTTTCACTTTCATACATTTCAAGTATTTTATTTTTATCTTGCACATATTTAGTAAAATCTTTACTTCTTCCTGTAATATATAGCTTTTCTTTTGCTCTTGTTAATGCAACATACAAAATTCTTTGTTCTTCTGAAAGTGTTTCCTGTTTCATTTTTAATTTAATTGCATCTTTGGCTATACTAGAATACTTAATTTTTCTAGTTGTATCCATAATTGTTGGACCAAAGCCAATATCTTGATGTAATAAAATATTATCATTTAAATCTTGCATATTAAACTTTTTATGAGAGTTGCACAAAAACACAACTGGAAATTCTAGCCCTTTACTTTTGTGAATACTCATGATTCTAATTACATCTTCATTTTCTCCAATAAGTTTTGCTGAAGCTAAATCTCCATTTTGTTTTTTTAGTTTATCTATAAATTGTATAAAATTGAATAACCCTTTAAAACTTGCTTTTTCATATTGTTTAGCTTTTTCAAATAATGTTTTAAGGTTTGCTTGTCTCATTGCTCCATTTGGAAGTAGTCCGACATATTGGTAATATCCTGTATCTAAATATATTTGCCATATAAATTCATCTAAAGGCATATATTGTGATATACTTTTCCACTTTTCAAGTTTTTCTAAAAAGCTTTCTATTTTGTTTTTTAAATCTCCATCACATATTAACCTTGTTTTTATTAGAGCCTCATAAAAATTGCAATTTCTATCTGTTAGTCTTATTGTAATTAAATCATTATCTGTAAAGTTGCAAATTGATGACCTTAATACTACTACAAGCGGAATATCTTGTAATGGGTTATCAATAATTTTTAATACTGATAATATTGTTTGTATTTCCACTGTATCTAGATATGTACCTGATGTATCACTAAATACTGGTAACTCTAAATCAGATAGTTCTTTTTCATATATTGGAGATAAATTTGATGTTGCTCTTAGTAAAATTACAATATCTTTTGGTCTAATTTTTCTGTAGCCTTGTTTTTTATCAAATACCATATAATCACTATTTAATAGTTCTTGTATTTTGTTTGCTACAAACTTAGCCTCTAATACATCATCTTCAACTCTTTCTTGTTCCTCTTCGTCTTCTTCTCCTTCAAAAGCTGTAATTGATTCATCTTCTTTTAAGTCTATAATATCTAACTCAGCAATACCTGCATAATTTTTTGCTTCTTCTGGTTCTGGGTAATTTGCTCCATAGTTTAAGTATTCGTTTTCGTTGTAATTTATATCACCTAGTTCTTTACTCATTATTGACTCAAATACTAGGTTAGTAATATTTAATATATTTTGCCTACTTCTAAAATTACGAAATAGCTGTATTTTTAGATTATCTTCTTGTGTCTTTTCTTCTTTATTTTTGTATTCATCATATTTTTGTAAAAATAGCTCTGGCCTTGCTTGTCTAAATTTATATATACTTTGCTTAACATCTCCTACCATAAAAATATTGTTGCCTTTGGAAATGCTTGTTAATATAGCTTCTTGTACTAAGTTACTATCTTGATATTCGTCAATTGCAATTTCTTCAAATTTTTCTTTATATTTTTTTGCAACTTCAGTTGGGTTATTATTCTCATCTAATAATATTTTTAATGCAAAGTGTTCAATATCATTAAAATCAATACAATTTTTTTCTTTCTTTTTTTCTGCAAAGTTTTTTGTAAACTCTGTTACCAAATTTGCAAGTTTTTCTAATATTGGAGTAATAATTTTTAAGTCTTTTACTGCTTGTTCCTGTGAACAATTTAATAGCTTTGCAGTTTTTTCTTTGATTTGTTTTTTTACTTTATCTCTTATTTCTTTTGAATCTTCTTTTAAGTCATTTGTTACCTTTTTGTCAACGGGCCATTTACTAAAGTTAAAATTTAATAATTTTATATATAGTTCATCCCAAGAGTTATAATTTTGTAAATCTTGAAGGTTTATTATATCTTCACTTATTGTTTGATAAAACTTTGCCATTTCAGGGTATAGTGCCATTTTAGATTTAACAGCTTCAAGTTGCATAATACTCTCTTGTACATCATCTTCTACTGTTTGAATTATAAGTTCTCCCCATATTGTTTGAGATATGTCTTTATCTTCTATTTTTAATAATTCTAATTTTTCTTGTAACCATTTTATTGGAAATGGACTACTTTGTATGAATTTATATATTTTTAATACTAATTCTTGTAAAGCTTCATCTCCACGATAATTTGTATAATTTTCTAAAAGCTCTATAAAATCTTTATCATTTTCAGTATATTTTTGCTCAAATAAATCATCTAATACTTCTTGTTTAAGAAGGTCTATTTCAGCTGTGTCTGCAATTTTAAAATTGCTTGGCAAATCAATTTCATAAAAATGATTATGTATAACGTCTAAGCAAAAAGAGTGTATTGTGCATATACTTGCTTTATTTAAAAGTATTATTTGTCTTTGTAAATGAACATTTTCAGGATTTTCTTCTAGCTTTTTGTATATTGCTTCTAGTATTCTTTCACGCATTTCACTAGCTGCAGCATTTGTAAATGTTACAACTAACATTTTGTCAATATCCATTTGTTCATCAATTATCTTGTGAATAATACGTTCTACAAGCACAGCAGTTTTACCACTGCCTGCTGCAGCGGCTACTAATATGTTTGAATTTTTTTCTTGTATTGCTTGTAATTGTTCATTAGTCCATTTAACTTCCGACACCTTTTTCACTCCTTTTCTGCATTTTTATTATATATTAAATATTGGTATTTTTCAATGTTGTATAGACATTTTCTATACAATAATAAAGAAGCAGAGTTTAAAATTCTGCTTCTTTTAAATTATATTCGTCTTTTATTATTTCCATTATAATATTAACTGTTTTTTCTAGATTGTTGTTCTTTATAACATAGTCATATATTCCTATTTTAGATTCTTCATATTGTAAACGGTTTAAACGCAATTCAATATCCTTTGGGCTTGGCTTGTCTATTCTGTTTTCTAAACGTCTTTTTAATTCGTCTTTTGGAACTTTTAAAAATATTGTTACAATTTTGGTATCATTACCTAATAATTTTACTAAGTTTTCAACACCGTTTACTTCAATATCTTTTACTATAATTTTACCATTTTGTATTTTTTCATTTAATAGTTTCTTTGATGTTCCATAGTAATGATTATGGTGTGCTGAGTATTCATATAAATCTCCTCTTTCAATCATTGCTTCAAACTCTTGTGTTGTAACAAAATTATATGTTTCACCAGGTACATCATTTTCTCTAGGTGCTCTATCTGTATATGATGGAAGTGATTCAACATTATCCATTCTTGCTATTAATTCTTTTTTTATAGTGTCTTTTCCAGCACCAGAAACTCCAGATAATAATACTAACATGGTTTCACCTTACCTTCTGCTATTTCATCAGCAGCAAGTGATACTGGTGATGGTTCATCTTTTTTTGTTAAAGGTGTACTTCCTGCAGCTATTTGTCTAGCTCTTTTTGAAGTAACTGTTACTAATCTAAAACGATTATCTACCTTTTCTAATAATTCTAATACAGTTGGTTTTACTAACATAATTCTTTCCCTCTTTCTATTCATTTTCTATTTTATTTGAATCATATTCAAATCTTCCTGCTACCGTTTCTGGTTGAACTGCTGATAATACAACATGGTTTGAATCCATTACTATCACGGCTCTTGTTCTTCTACCACATGTAGCATCAATTGCTCTTCCACTATCTTTTGCTTCTTGTACTAATCTTTTGATTGGTGCAGATTCTGGGCTTACAATTGCTACTATTCTATCAGATGATACAACATTTCCAAAACCTATATTTATTAATTGCATAAAAGTCCTCCTTATTATTCAATATTTTGAATTTGTTCTCTTATGTCCTCTAATATAGTTTTCATTTCAATTACTAAATTAGTAATTTCTAGTTTTCCAGATTTTGACCCAATAGTATTGGTTTCTCTATTCATTTCTTGCATTAGAAAATCTAGTTTTTTGCCTGTTGGTTCTTCCTGCTCTAGCAAATTTTTAAATTGATATATATGACTTTTTAGTCTAGTAAGCTCTTCTTCTGTAGAGCATTTGTCTGAATATATAACTATTTCTTGGGCTAGTCTATCTTTATCTACTACATCTACTTTTAGTAATTCTTTAACTCTCTCTTCTAATTTTACTATATATTCTTCTACAAGTCCAGTAGAAAGTTCAGAAATTTTATCAACATCTTCTTGAATACTTTGTAATCTTGTTGCTAAATCTTGTTTTATTTTGTTTCCTTCAATACTTCTCATATCAATGAAATTATCAATTGCAGTTTCTAAACATTCTGAAAGTTCAGTCCAAATTGTTTCTAAACTATCCTCTTCCATTTGAACATTTAGTACATCTGGCATTTTTGAAATTTCTGTAGCTCTAAGTCCGCTTGGTATGTCTGCTTCTTCTGCTAATTCTGTTAATTCTTTAATATATAACTTAGCCAATTCTTTGTTAAGTACTACACTTTTACCATTTAAGCCATAGTTTGCATAGCTTATAAATACCTCTATTTTTCCCCTTGATACCCTATTCAATACAGCTTTTCTAACTTTATCTTCCAAGTACAATAAATTACGTGGTGCTTTAACTGTAATATCAGCATATTTGTGATTTACAGAACGAATTTCTACTAAGTATTCTCGTCCTTCTTTTTCTAGTTTTGCTCTTCCAAAACCTGTCATGCTCTTCATATTTTATTCTCCTAACTATAGCTATTTTTTTATTATTTCTTTCATTGAGTCAATAAAGTATTGTTTTTTCATTTTTTGATAAATTACTGTTGATTTAACTGTGTAATATATAGCAATTACATATGTTGTTAATATTGCTATAATAACAAATTTACTATTTAGCATAATATCTAAATATATAAATCCCAACATACAAAGTGCTAATACTAATGTTTCAATTCCATAAATAGCTATTTTGCCACTATCTTTTTTATATGCATATTCAAAAATTGCTATTGTAACCACAAGTAATGATACAGCAAATACTTTTAGGTCTACTATAAACACTTCTGGTTTTATATTTATAAATCCTAATATAATGAAGTTTAAAAATATCACTGCTCCAATTGCTATAACTATATTTTTAAATACCTCACCATTCATCTTTTTTTGTTCTTCTATAGGAATAGTTTTTTTAGCCTTTAGTTCTTGCTTTACTGCCTTTTCTATTTCTTGCATTTCTACATTTGCAATACTTTTTGCTTTTACTTCTTCATTTTTTTCATCTTTTGATGGTTTTATTTCTTTCTTTTTATCTGTTTTTTCTTCTACTTTACTATTAGTTTCATTTGTATTTTTTTGTACTGTCTGCATTTCTTTTTCATTACTAGTTTTGTTTGTTTTTTGTTCTGGCAACTTCACATTTTTATGTTGCTTTTTTTTGTTCTTCTTTTTTGCTGACATTTCAATTTCTCCTTTTATAATTCAAATTCATATATAATGTTGCTCATAATACTAATTGATGCTGTTTCTGTTCTTAATATTCTTTTTCCTAATGTTACCACTTTTGCACCTGCTTTTGCAAGTTTTTCTACTTCTGTTTTGTCCATTCCACCCTCTGGACCTATTATAACTCCAATTTTTAAATTTTTAGTTCCATCTAGCTTTTTCAACTCATTTTTTAATGTATTTTCTTTTTCTTCTTCATAAGCTAAAATTACTGCATCAAATTCTTTAATTTTCTCACATAAATTATTTATATCAATTGGCATTTCAACTGCTGGTATTAAATCTCTTCCACTTTGCTTTGCAGCTGATTCTGCAATTTTTTGCCAACGTTCTATTTTCTTACTTTCTTTTTTACCGTCTAGTTTTACCACACATCTTACCATTTCAACCGGTACTATTTGCTTAGCACCTAATTCTGTATTTTTTTGTATTATGTATTCCATCTTATCTGCTTTTGGAAGCCCCTGAAAAATTGTAACTTGCACACTGCTTTCCACAAAACTTTTTACACAGTCTTGTATATCACATATTACATATTCAGGAGTAATTTGAGATATTGTAGTAATATAGTTTAAGGTTGTATCTAAATTGCAAATTGTTAGTTCTTCACCAATTTTAGCTCTTAATACTTGGTTTATATGTTTTACATCTTCTCCAATTATCTTTATTTTATTTTCTTCAATTTGATTTGTTTTTACAAAAAATTTTGGCATTGTTTCTCCTTTTAAACTCCTTATATATTTTACCACATTATTATAAAATTGCCAATGGAAACATTAAATTTTAAGTTATTTCTTCTATAATTTCTTGTATATTTGTAACTGGCTTTGCACCTTGTTTGATAAGATCATTTGTGCCATATGAGTTTGTGCTTGTGATGTTACCTGGTATTACAAATACATCTTTTCCTTGTTCTAGAGCATAATCTACCGTAATTAAGGTTCCACTTTTTTGTTTTGCTTCTACTACTAATATTCCACTTGAAAGTCCACTAATTATTCTATTTCTTGATGGAAAGTTCATTGGTAATGGCTTTATATGTGGCTCATATTCAGTTATTACTGCTCCGCCTTTTTTTACAATCTCATTACATAATTCTTTATTTTCAGCTGGATATATATGTTTTAATCCGCTTCCCAATACTGCTATTGTTTTACCATTTGCTTTAACAGCTCCTAAATGTGCATATGTATCAATTCCTCTTGCAAGTCCACTTACTATTATAAATCCTTCTTTTGCAAGTTCATAGGCAAAATTAAAAGCCACTTTTTTACCATAATTGCTTGCATCTCTGCAACCAATTATAGCTATTGATGGCTTATTTAAAACTAATTCATCACCCACTAAATATAATTTAGCAGGTGATGCATATATGTTATTTAATTTTTCTGGATATTCATTTTGAGCTTGATATATAATTTTCATACATTTTCCTCCTAAGATAATCAAGCCCCCAATTTATTATTTAATTATTTTTTGCTGCCTTTACAACATTTGTCATTAACATTGCAATTGTCATTGGTCCAACTCCGCCTGGAACTGGAGTAATATATGATGCCTTGCTTTCTATATTTTGATAGTCAACGTCCCCTACAAGTTTACCATCATCATTTCTGTTTATTCCAACATCTATTACAACTGCACCATCTTTTACCATATCTTCTGTTACAAATTTAGGTTTTCCAATTGCTGCAACTAATATATCTGCTTGTTTAGTAATGTCTTTTAAATTTTTTGTTCTAGAATGACATGTAGTTACAGTTGCATTTTTATTTAGTAGACATTGTGCTAATGGTTTACCTACAATATTGCTTCTTCCAATAACAACAGCATGTTTTCCTTCTATTTCTATGTTATATTCTTCTAGCATTTTCATAACTCCTGCTGGTGTACATGATATAAAGCAATCTTCTCCAATAGCTAATTTGCCAACATTTATCGGATGAAATCCATCTACATCTTTTTTGTAATTTATAGCATTAAATGCTTCTCTAATGTCTAAGTGCTTTGGTATTGGACTTTGAAGTAAAATTCCGTTAACATCTTTTCTATTATTTAGTTCTTCAATTAATCCTAATAATTCTTCTCTTGTTGTATTTTCTGGTAATAAAAATTCTTCAAATTCAATACCTATTTCATTACATGCTTTGCTTTTATTACGTACATACACAGCTGATGCACTATCATTTCCAACCATTATTACTGCTAATTTTGGAAATATACCTTTTTGTTTTAGTTCTTCAACTTCTAATTTCAAGTCTGCTCTAATTTTTGCTGCAAGTTCTTTGCCATTTATAATTATTGCCATTTATTTTCTCCTTTTATTATTTCATATTTTCATCACCAAAAGGTAATGGACATAGCTCTTCAACTGTTTTTGTAGTAGTTTTGCCACTATATGTGTGTGATATAATTTTTACATTTTTATCACATAAATCACTTATTGCATGTCTGCATATAAAACATGGCCAACATTCTTGCTCTGTTTTACTCATAACATGTATTTCTTTAACATCACCTTTTTTATAGCCTTCTGTTATACTAGTGTATAATGCATTTCGTTCAGCACATATTCCTGCTGCTGGGCTAGATGTTTCTACATTAACCCCACTAAATTCGGTTCCGTCTTTCATTACTATAACTGAAGCTACAGGGTATCTATAATATGGAGTATACGAATTTTCTAATAGTTTTTTTAATTTTTCTTCCATACATTTCCTCCTAGTAGCCTCATTATATAATATAGATTTAAAAATAACAATATATTTTATTATTTTTGTGTTGCAAAATTTATTCCTCTTGCAACTATGTCTTTCATGTTTTCAATTAGGTCGTCTATTTCCTTTGGTGTTACAATGAAATTGTAATCTTCTGGTGTTAGCACTTCTTTTATCATTTCATATTTGTCCTCTTCTTGTAATTGATTTAAAAACTCATTTGATTTTGCTTCCTCTTGAACCTTTTGAATAAATAAATCCAAGCTATCTGCTGCTATTGTTGCGGCTTCTACAACTGTTGGTATCCCTATTGCTATAACTGGCACTCCTAAAGATTCTTTTGTTAGTTCTTTTCTTTCATTTCCAACTCCTGCACCTGGTACAATTCCTGTATCTGCAAGTTGTACTGTGCTACTAATTCTTTCTATGCTTCTTGAAGCTAACGCATCAATTACAATTATTAACTTAGGATGAATGTTTTCTACAATTCCTTTTATAACTTCTAATGTTTCTATACCAGTTGTTCCTAGAACTCCAGGTGCTATTGCACTTACTGGTCTTGTATCTTTGTCTAATACATCTGGCATATAGTTTAATAAATGTCTTGTAATATCTATTTCATTTACTACTTTTGGACCTAGTGCATCTGGTGTTACATATAAGTTTCCTAATCCAACTACTAATATATCATCTTGAGGTCCTACTAAATTTCCAATTAAATTTCTTAGTTCTTTCGTTACCGCCTCTGACGCTTTTTGTATTTGATCTTCTCCTGCGATTTTCAAATTTTTTATATCAATTGTAATATATGTTCCCTTTCTTTTGCCTATTGCTTGTTCTCCATTTTCATTTAAAACTTTTACTCTTGATATTTTTATATTTTCATCAAAACTTTCTTCTTGTGTTTCTAGTCCATCTACCTCATTTGATATATTATTAGCTTTTTTAAACAAATCTCTTCTTTCTAGAGCCAAGTCAGTTCTAAAATTTATCATATAATTTACCTCCTATTTACCTTACTATCTATTGTTTCCTAAAAATATGTGATTATTCCAATTTTCTTTTTTATGTTGTTAAAAAATAACAATTATGATATTATTAAATAAAAATTATACAAATTAAGGAGGTGTAAAATAATGGTTTTATATATTGTGATCGGTATAATTGTTTTAGTTGCTTTATATGTTTTGATTCAATATAACTCTTTTGTGAAATTAAGAAACATGGTGAAAGAAGCCTTTTCAACAATGGATGTTTATTTAAAAAAGCGTTGGGATTTAATACCTAATCTTGTAGAAGTTGTTAAAGGATATATGCAACATGAAAGCAGTGTTTTAGAAGAAATAGCTAAATTAAGAAATTCATCTTATGATAATATGGCACAATCAGATAAAATTGATACAAACCAACAACTGTCAATTTGCTTATCTAAAATAATGGCTGTTGCAGAAAATTATCCAGATTTAAAGGCAAGTCAAAATTTTTCTGATTTATCACATCAACTATCTAAAATAGAAGATGAAATTGCTAATTCAAGAAAATACTATAATGCTGTTGTAAGAAATTTAAACATAAAAATTGAAATGTTTCCTAGTAACATTGTTGCTAAAATGTTTAATTTTGAATTGTCAAAAATGTTTGAAGCAAGTGAAAGTGAAAGAATTAATGTAAAGGTGGATTTATAAAATGAAGCAAAAGATAATATTAAGCATATTTATTTTATTATTTGTTTTACTAATTTCAGGTACAGTATATGCAGATAATAGTAGTGATGGATATATTATAGAATCTTATGATATTAATATGGAAGTAAATGAAAATAATACTTTTGATATACTTGAAACAATAAAAGTTGATTTTACTGGTTACAACAAGCATGGGATATTCAGAAAAATTCCATTACGAAATACTGTAACAAGACTAGATGGAACAAAATCTAATAATAGAGCTAAAATTTCAAATATAAGTGTGAGTGATTCATATACCACTTCAACTCAAGATGGGTATAAGGTATTAAAAATTGGTAATAGTAGTCAAACTGTTTCTGGAAAAAAGACTTATAAAATTAAATACAATTATAATATTGGAAAAGACCCATTAAAAAATGCTGATGAGTTATATTTTAATTTAATTGGTGATGGATGGGATACTGATATAAAAAATGTAACATTTACTATTATAATGCCTAAGTCTTTTGATGTTTCTAAATTAGGATTTTCAAGTCGGATATAAAACTTCACAAAACAGTTCTAATGTTAATTATACTGTTAATGGTAATATAATAAAAGGATCACTAAGAACTACTCTACATTCTGGTCAAGCACTAACAGTAAGGCTTACCTTACCAGAAGGATACTTTGTTGGGGCTAGTAGTAATTTTGATTTTATTGTATTAGTTGAAATATTAATTTCAATAGGATTTGTAGTTGTAGCTTATATTTTATGGAACAAATATGGAAAAGATGACCCAGTGATTTCGACTGTTGAATTCTACCCTCCTAATGGAATGAATAGTGCAGATTTAGGTTTTATATATAAAGGTCGTTCTGAGCAAAGGGATATAATATCTTTATTAATATATTTAGCTAATAAAGGGTACTTAAGAATTGAGGATTTTAAAGATGAGAAGATTAAACTATTAAAATCTAAAAATTTCAAAATTATAAAAGTTAAAGAATATGATGGTGATAATGAAAACGAAAAAATCTTTTTTAATGAATTATTCGGACTAAAAAATGAAGTAACCAAAGATGACTTGTATGACAAGTTCTATGTTACTTTAGAAAAGATTTCTAGAAACATTAATAAAAAGGAAAATCAAGAAAAAATATTTGAAGAAAGCTCATTAGGTAAAAGAATATTTTTAATTTTAATGATTATTGTTGTCTTTTTATTTATGGGAGGATTGTCAATAATAAAAATGAGGGATTTTGAAGCAACCATATCAATATCAATCTTTTTCTTGATACCACCATTAGTAATGGTGTATCGCAAGCCAAACAAAGTAACAATTTCATTAGCATCTATATGTCTTCTATTAATTACATTCTTTTGTACGTTAGAAGATATTCTAGTAGATACAACATATTTAATTAAATTTATAATTGAGGGTATATGTTTAGTTACATTAACAATTTTTTTAGGAATAATAAAAAAGAGAACAAAATATGGAACTGAAATGTTAGGAAAAATATTAGGTTTTAAACAATTTTTAGAAATTGCTGAAAAGCCTAAACTTGAAGAACTAGTTATGGAGGATCCAGAATATTTTTATAATATTTTACCATATACATATGTGTTAGGAGTTTCAAATACATGGATGAAAAAATTTGAAGATATTGGTTTACAAGCACCTAGTTGGTACTATGGCTATACAGACTTTGATGTTCATTCATTTAATAGTTTTATGAATAGCACATATTCATCAATATCAAGTGCCATGTCTTCTAGCAGTAGCAGTGGCTCTGGAGGAGGTTCCTCTGGAGGAGGCTCTGGCGGTGGTGGCGGAGGTTCTTGGTAGCCAAAGCAAATTCTCTGAAAGATGATACTAGCAATTACCGATATGATAAACTCAAAAGCAATAGGTCCACCCTATTGCTTTTCCAATTCAAATTAGTGCCTGTTAAAATATTATGAAAATTAATAAATTGTTAAAAATTTTAAAAACACTTGATATTTTTTATTTTTTTTGCTATTATATTTAAGTAACATTTATGCAGGTGTGGCGGAATTGGCAGACGCACAGGACTCAAAATCCTGCGAAGTAACATTCGTGTGGGTTCGACCCCCACCACCTGCACCACATAAAAAACTACCCATTTAAAGGGTAGTTTTTTTTATAATGAAATTTTTATTTTATATTATATTCTATACTATTTATAGTTATTATTTTGTTGGTATATTCATCTTGTAGATAATTTATTTTGAATTGTTCCTCATTTACTTTTACTAATTTATATTTATTTAAGTCCACTAATACTTCATCTGACAAACTCATCCCTAATGGCAAGGTTTGGTTTGTATTATCAAAAAATGTTATATTTGAATAATATAATATTGGCATAGCTTCTTTTAAATTTATCTTGTACAAATACATTTCAGTATTTTCAACCTGTTCTTCAATTGCCTTATTTGCATCTAAGTGAAATATATTTAAATTTTTAGTGTCTAATTCTTTATTTGAAGTCATATATATTGGCAGATTTTGCTGTGTTGTTATTTTACAAAATGCTTCTTTAATTAAGTTCAAATAATTTCTTAAGCTATCAATATACATATTTAAATCTATCTGCTTAGATATGTTTAGTACTTTATATTTATCTTTCTCAATTTCTCTATGTTTAGTGTTATTCAATTCCTTTATTTTTGTTATATCTTCTGACATTCCACCAAATACATCAAAATCTTTTAAGTTTATTACGTCTATATTGTTTTCATACTCTTCTTTTAGTTTGTTTAAGTCTTGCTCTAACATTTCTTTTTGTTGTTTTGTTAATTTATCACTTTTGGTATTATTTAAAATTTGTGCTGAATTTAGTGCCTGTTTTACTGCAAATATAGCATCAGTTTCATTTTTTGATAATTTTCTTCTTTGAAGTTCATCTACATTTTTTCCAAAATCTTCAATATCTTCTTCATAATCAAAATATTTGCCAATTTTATCTTTTGAAGCATTTTCTATTTCTTCTGCTTCATTTAGACTAGGCAATTCATCCTTATTAGTGAATTTCCAAAATTCAAAAATGCTCTTTTTATGTAGTTCAATTTCGTTTAAATAAATATTGGCATTTTTTATTTTTCTTTCTAAGTTCACTTTTTTTAATTCTAATGCCTTTTCATCTATTTTTAATGCTTTTAACATTTTTTCTCTTGCTTCTAGTTTAGTGCATATTTCTATTAGGTCTTCAATTGTATATTGCTTTGTTTGTGATACTGTTACTTCTTCTTTTTCTTGTGGTTTTACTTTTTGAGTTATAGATTTTTCTTTATTTTTTTCAATTGGTTTTAGCTCTTTTTTTCTGGTTGAAAAATAATATTTCACCTTTCCAAAAAATGTTTTTTTACATTCTAAAAATGTTGATATTTGACGTTGTTTGCTTAAATACTCAGTCGATTGCTTTTCAACTAACTTTTTTATTTCTTGTAACTTAGTTTGAGCATCTTGTATTTTCTTTTCTTCTAAATTTATTAACATTTTTTTCTGATTTGCTTCAAATTGTACAAAGTTCGTTAGTTCATCATAGCTGATTGTTTTTTCTCCAATACTAGTTTTAAGACTAAATTCTAATGAACCTTCATCATTTATTTTAGTTTTAAAATTAAAGTCATCTGGAAAAGCTGTTGATAAAATGAATAATGCCTTTATTAATTTGTATTGTTTTAGTGCTTCTTCTTTGTTATTTAAAGTTATATTATAGTTACTTTTTACTTTTTCATATACTCTTGTCCCACCAACTATTTTTAGTTGCATTTTACCTTTTATATCATATACTTCGTAGATATTTGGCCACTCTTTTGTATAATACCACAAGTAATTTTCCATATCTGTTATTTGGCTTTTTAATAAATAACTACCAGAATATTCTTGATAACTAATTGGTACAAATATTAATTCTTTTTTTCTATTTTTTTTACTTTCAATTTGCTTTTTTAATAAATAGAATAATGCTGCATTGTTATATTCATTTGTTGGAACAAGCATAAAGTATTGTTCAGAAACATCAGAATAATATATTTGCCAAGTATAGTTTCCCTCATATTTTACTTGATTAGGTATTTGTTTTTTTAGCTTTTCCTGCTCACTTTTTATTTTTTTTATTTCATCTAGATCTGTATCATTAAGTAAACTCAAAAATGTAGTAAATTTTTCTGCATTCTTTTCTGTTTTTGAGTCTAGGTAATTACTAATTGGACTGCTTAATTTATATTTTTCATTTAAATCAGTTAGTCTATCTGTTGGTGTTAAAAGAATTTCTATATCACTAACATCTATATATTTGTATACTTTATAGCTTGTATCTTCATATGATTTTAGTGTTCTAAAAGAAAATGGAGTAAATTCTGTTAAGAATTTAGGTATTCTTTCCAAATTTAATCCAATATATTTTAGTTTTTCTTTCAATTTTTCTTTATCTTCTGCAATATTTTTTCGCATTTTTCCCCCTGCTTATTATTTATAATTCTAGAACAATTAAGAACCTCTTTCCTAATGTTCTGGAACCCAATTTATTTTATTAATTGTTAGGTTTAGTATATCATAAAACCAAAAAACTAGCAACTAATTAAATATAATTGATTTTTTATTATTCACCATATTATTCTCAATGTAGCATAGAAATTTTATAGTTTGAACTTGGTGTTTTTTGAGGTCATACATGAAAAGATGAAGAAACGACTTTTTATAAAAATAATATAGAAAAATTTTTACATTTATTGTATAATAAACAGGAAAATTAGCATTTTAGGTGGTAAAAATGAAAAATAGTAATATCAATTTTATATTTGGTTTATTAAATAAAAAGAAATTTCTTTTATGTTTATTAATAGAAGCCTTTTTGGATTCTATATATTATGTAATTCCATATACGTTTGCGTTATTTTTAACTTTGCCTTTTACCTTAGAAAAAGCAATAATTGTTGCTTCAATATTTATAGCTTCAAAATCAATTAGATGTTTCGTTTTATGGTTTGAAAGAAAAATAATGGATAATTATTTATATGAATATGCTAATGTTCAATATTTAGAGTATTATAAAAAACTTACAAAAGTACCTGTTGAAACTTTAACCAAATATCAAACTGGATATACAGTTTAATTTCTGTATCTTATAATTTATACTTGTGTGGAGGTAATAATGATATTTGAAATAAATAATTTGGAAAAACTAAAGGAAATTAAGCCACTTTTTACTGATATAAGGTTTTACATGGGAAATAGCGTTTTAGATGGTGTTATGGGAAAAGCCTTTGTAGATAACATTGAAAATCCTAATATTGCATTTTTAGTAGTTAGAAAGTATTGCTTTATTAGTGGAAATATAAATGATAGAAAGCTAAAGGACATCATTGATAAAAACTTTAAGAGTTATACATTGATACCAAGTGATATTATCGCTAATAAAATTGAAAATATATATTCTAGTAATGTACAAAAATCACAAAGATATTCAATAAAAAAAGATGTGTCATTTGATGTAGACAAATTATATCATATGTCAAATAGTCTGGAAAAAGATTTTGTTCTTGTTAAAATTGATGAAACTCTTGCTGATAAAATTAAAAAACTAGACTTTATAAACATAACAGATAATTATAAAAAGGACGGTATAGGCTTTTGCTGTTTGCATAATAACGAAATAATTGGTGTAGCATCATCTAATATTTTTTATAAAAACGGAATTGAAGTTAATATAAAAGTAAAAGAAGAATATCGTAGAAAAGGAATTGCTACAGCAATGGCTTCTAAACTTATTATAGAATGTTTAAATCAAAATAAAAAAGTAAGTTGGGACGCAGCCAATCTTAATTCAGTTAATTTAGCAGGAAAACTGGGTTTTGAGTATGACTCAGCATATAATATTTATAATTTTAAGGAGATTGAAAAATGAAAAATTTAAGTAAA
Organism: uncultured Clostridia bacterium; assembly: GCA_934122125.1. GTDB lineage: Bacteria > Bacillota > Clostridia > TANB77 > CAG-508 > CAG-273. The sequence goes on from CAKOVW010000021.1 coordinate 20,543, forward strand.
GAAATAGAAAAATTAGTAGAATGTTCAAATGAAAATACCTCGATTTTAATTAAAGAATTAAATTCAGATTGTGATATATATAACTTTAATAGCACTGAAAAGTTAGTATCTGCTTCAATAATTAAAGTGCCAATAATGTTAGCAATTTTTAATGAAGTTAAAAATGGAAAAGCAAATTTAAATGATATGATTTTTGTTACCCAAAATGATATTCTATATGATACTGAAGTATTTGAGAATGGAGAAAAAAATTATTCAATAAACGAATTAATTAATTGGATGATAATTGAATCTGATAATACCGCAACAAATGTATTGTTAAAGCATTTTGGTATGGAAAATGTTAATCATTATATTGCCAATGTTTTAAAAGTGAAATCTACATATTTACAAAGATATATGCTAGACAAAAAAGCTATAGAAAGTGGATTAAATAATTATACGAGTCAAAAAGATATGTTGGATATTTTTACTCTCTTATTTAATAAAGAAATTTTAAATGAAGAGTTATGTGATATTGCAATAAACATATTATATAATCAACGTTGTCAGGACCAAATAATGAGATATATTTTTGAACCTATAAAATTTGCTCATAAAACTGGGGCACTTGATTATTTAAATCACGATGTAGGTGTAATGAATATTAATAACAAAATGTTTTATATTGGAGTTTCTGTATACAATTCAAATAATAAGAAAGGCAATAGAAAATTAATTGGCAATATAGGAAAGAAAATATATGATTATTTAATTAATTAGAATAAAGAGTATGTGAATTTCCATAATATAAGGTTTATATAAAATACTCAACTCACGAACTTTAATTAGTCCGTAAGCTATTTTTTATGGAGCAAGTGTCGTAGATATCTACAACTTCTTTTGCTATGACGTGATAAATATCACTCACTACTAATAATATAACATAAATTAATATTAATTCAATATTTTTTAGTCAATTTGTTCAATAAAATATCGAATAATGTTATAATATTAATAGATTTGAGGCGATAGAATAGTGATAAA
>CAKOVW010000022.1 GCA_934122125.1 uncultured Clostridia bacterium
GCAGCAATGAAATTTGTAGAAGATAGTACACATAGTACAACAAATTCAACAACATGGGGAAATTATAAAGATAATGCTTGGACAATAGATAGACCAACAGCGAGCTATACAACTAGCCCATCATCAGGAAGCTGGACAGCAATAACATCAAATAAAAGCAAAACAAATTCTGAGAGTATTTTGTTAACAACAGGAGCAAGTGATAGCTTTAAAGCAAAAAATATATTTGACCTTGCTGGAAATGTATGGGAGTGGTCAATGGAAGCTGGCAATAGCACTAACCGAGTTAATAGAGGTGGCGACTACAGCTACAGTGGATCTAACTATCCAGCTTCTGATCGTTACCGCAGCTATCCGACTAGCAGCAACGACTACTTTGGTTTCCGTCCAGCTTTATATTTGTAGAACTGAACGCTGGTTCGATGAACCAGATAAAGTAAATTAAATATGATGGTAGCACTAAGGTATTTAACACGTACTTTAGTGTTGTAAAAAGCCGGTATTCCACAAGGAATACCGGCTTTTGAGTGAATTTAAGTTAAAAATAAATATAAGCGAGCTTGTCAAGAATAGTGTGTAAATTTTTTTAACATCCTTAATTAGTAGTATGATTTTATACTACTAATTTTTTTATAGGTTTATTCCTAATTTAGGTAAAAAAGTATCAGCAAATTATGTATTAGTAGGTTGAGCAGAATATACATAATTTGCAAAAATTTAATAAAGGGTAAAAGAATGAACCAAGTATTTATAATAGGCAAGCCAGTAACAGAAGTAAAATTTGATTTTATATTAAATTCTAAACATGTTTCAATAAGCAGATTTAGAGTTACAACAATATGTAATAAACAAGAAATAGATGTAATAGCATATGATGAAATGGCAGATTATGCGTGTGCTAATTTTAAAATTAACGATATTATTATGATAAATGGATATTTAGAAAATAATAACGTAGTTTTGGAAGAAATAAAGAAAGTGGATTAGGAAAATTAAGATATTGTTATAAAAGAATTATATAGTATATTAAGCAAATTAAATAAATTTCCATTAACCATTCCAATGCTAAATGTATAAAATATATAAAACATAGAGTGAGGAGTGATGAAGATGCTTAAAACAATAGGAAATACACCTTTAATAAAAATAAAGTATGAGTACGAAAGTAAAGTAAATTATATATACACAAAGTTAGAAAGTTATAATTTAACAGGAAGTATAAAAGATAGAGCAGTATATTACATAATAACAAAAGCAAAAGAAAGCGGAGAATTAAAAGATTGGATGCCAATAATAGAGGCAACAAGTGGAAATACTGGAATTTCTTTAGCAGCACTAGGAAAATATTATCATCATCCAGTATATATTTTTATGCCAGATTGGGCAAGTAAAGAACGAGTGCAAATTATGCAAAGCTATGGTGCAAAAGTTATAACATTTTCTAAACAACAAGGAGGTTTTAGAAAGTGTATTCAAGAATCAAGGAGTTTAGCTAAAAAAATGAATGGATTTCTAGCAAACCAATTTGCTAATATGGACAATGTTTTAGCACAATATGAAACAACAGGTCAAGAGATTTTAAATCAGGTTCCAGAAGATATTACGGGATTTGTATCAGGAGTAGGAACAGGTGGAACTTTAATGGGAATAGGGAAAAAGTTAAGAAGAAGGTACCCAGAAATAACTGTAACCGCAATTGAACCAGAAAGTATGCCATTAATTTCTAAAAATAGAATAATTAAACAGCATAAAATAGAGGGAATAGGTGATGATTTTATTCCAGCTTTATTAGATAAAAATGAAATAGACAAAGTGATTTTAGTAAATGATGAAGATAGTATAAATATGTCAAGAAAATTAGCATCAGAATTAGGAATAGGAGTTGGAATTTCATCAGGTGCAAACTTTTTAGGAAGTGTGCTACTTCAAAAAAGCATAAAAGGACCAGTAGTAACAGTATTTGCGGATGATAATAAAAAATATTTAAGTACAGATTTAAGCAAACCAATAGATAATAATGAAAAATATATTTCAAACGAAATAAAATTACTGCAATATGAAGTGATATGAGGTGGATAATATGAAAAAATTATTAAAATTATTATCTATTATAATAATGCTAACAGTTGCAACAATATACACAATGCCAACAAAAGTGTTGGCATTTGGACCATCAAGTGAAGAAATATATAATGGAATTGATGTAAGTGAATTTCAAAGAAATATTGATTTTGAAAAGGTAAAAAAAGATGGAATAGAAGTTGTATATATTAGATCAAGTGAAGGAACAAATTACATAGATGCTAAGTTTGAGCAAAATTATAAAAGAGCCAGAGAAGCAGGACTAAAAATTGGATTTTATCATTATGTAGATGCAAGAAGTGTTAGTCAAGCAGAAAAAGAAGCACAATTTTTTGCATCAGTAATATCTGGGAAAATAGCTGACTGCAGATTAGCTATGGATTTTGAAAGTTTTGGTAATCTAAGTAAAAGAGAAATAAACACAATAGGCTTAGCTTTTATGAAAAAACTAGAAGAACTAACTAAAAAAGAAGTTGTGTTATATAGTAATGCATATACAGCAAGTCGTATTTGGGAAGGAGAAGTAACAAATTATCCTTTATGGATTGCACAATACGAGGTAAACGAACCAGAAAATAGTGGAACATGGAAAAGCTGGGCGGGGTGGCAATATACAGATGTAGGCAGAGTAAGTGGAATTTCAAATAATGTAGACAGAGATAAATTTACTAAAGAAATATTTATGTCAGAAGGTACTCAAATTCCAGACACAGAAAAGCCAAAACCAGATGAAGATGATAACAAAACAACAACTAAAAAAATAAAAATAAAATGGGGAGATACTTTATCTCAATTAGCAATAAAGTACAATACAACAGTAGCAGAACTTGTAAGATTAAACAATATTCAAAATCCAAATTTGATATATGCAGGAAATTATTTAATAGTACCTGTTAAAGGAGAAAATACAAGTAATACAACAATTTATACCGTTAAAAGTGGAGATACATTATCTGAAATAGCTCAAATGTTTAATACAACGGTTAGTCAAATTGCACAAGAAAATAATATACAAAATGTAAACCTAATTTATCCTGGTCAAAGATTAGCTATAAACAGTAACTGCAAACATGACTGTGGACATAGATTATATACAGTAAAAAGAGGAGATACATTGTGGTCAATCGCAAGGAGATACAACACAAGCATAGCCAATATAGTAAGGCTAAACCGTATACAAAATGCAAATTTAATATACCCACGGTCAAATATTTAGAATCTAAGGAGGTAACTTAGATGGAATGCTGTGAATTAGTAACATTGGTATCTACACTTGCATGTGTAATTGCACAAGATAAAACATCAGATGAACTTGCACTATTAGCATCAGTATTCAATCAGTTAGGGGACTCGCTAGCAACAATAGCAGCATGCAAAATAAAGTGTAACGATACAAATGAAGTAATAATAAAATAAATTCAATCACTAAATTATGTATACCTTCATAAGATGTATTATGATAAATTTGAATTAGGAGGTACTTATGAAGGAAGTATTGAAACTAAAGAATGTAAACAAGAAGTACCAAGCGAAAAATGGTGAAGTAGAGGCTTTATCTAATATTTCATTTAGTGTAAATGAGGGAGAATTTGTTAGCATAATTGGACCAAGTGGATGTGGAAAATCTACACTACTTTCAATAATAGCTGGTCTAGAACCAAAGACTTCAGGAGATATACAAATTGATGGTGGTCTTGGATATATGCTACAAAAGGATAGTCTTTTAGAATGGAGAAATATTTATGATAATATTACATTTGGCTTAGAAATAAGAAGAAAAAAGACAAAAGAAAATGAGGCTTATGTAATAGAATTACTTAAAAAATATGGCTTATATGAATTTAAAGACAAATACCCAAATCAACTATCTGGAGGAATGAGGCAAAGAGCAGCACTGATAAGAACTTTAGCTATTAAGCCTAAAATCTTATTATTAGATGAAGCATTTTCAGCGCTAGACTATCAAACTAGAATTATGGTTACAAATGATATTTTTCAAATATTAAAAAATGAAAATATTACAGCTATTATAGTAACACATGATATATCAGAGGCAATTAGTATGAGTGATAGAATAGTAGTATTAACCAAAAGGCCAGCAACAGTAAAAAACATTCATACTATTGATTTTGAAATGGAAAATAGAAATCCAATCAACTGTCGTGAGAGCCCTAAATTTAGTAAGTACTTTGATGCTATATGGAAGGAGCTTGATGTACATGTATGATAAAAATATGTCTGAGGACAGAAAAAAATACTTAAGAAAAATAAGAAAAAACAAAATATCTGTTATTTTAACTCAATTACTTATCCTAATTATATTTATAATAGGGTGGGAATTACTTGCTAATAAAGGAATAATAGATAGTTTTATTACAAGTCAACCTTCAAGAATATTAAATACCTTTTTAAATTTATCAGCTAATGGGCTGCTAACACACTTAGGAGTAACACTTACAGAAACACTAATAGGATTTATTTCAGGGGTTATACTAGGTGTATTTATAGCAATTTTGCTATGGTGGTCGCCATTTTTTTCGAAGGTATCAGAACCATATTTAGTTGTATTAAACAGTTTGCCCAAAGTAGCTTTGCGGACCAGTTATAATCATCTGGGTAGGTGCAGGAATGGGAGCAATTATAACAATGGGCCTTGCCATTTCATTAATTGTAACTATATTAGAAATTCTAAATGGATTTTTAAATACAGACAAAGAATTAATAAAAATGGCACAAACATTTAATGCAAGTAAATTTCAAATATTAACAAAAATAGTAATACCTGCAAACATATCCACATTTTTCAACTCATTAAAGGTAAATATAGGTCTATCTTTAGTAGGTGTGATAACAGGAGAATTCTTGGTATCAAAAGCAGGCCTAGGTTATCTAATTGTATATGGTGGTCAGGTATTCCAACTAGACTTAGTAATGACAGGAGTAATTATTCTTGCAATAGTTGCTGCAATTATTTATGAAGCAATAGTACTTTCAGAAAAAATTGTTATGAAAAAAATGTCTAAAAGAACTTAAAAATAACAGATAAAAATGTTACTTATAGGAGAAAAGTATTATAAGTAACACGAAATATTAAATAACATGCCAAAATACTTGAAATCTCCTTTGGCATGAATAGATTAGAAAGGAATGAAAAACTTGAAAAAGTATTTGATTATTGTATTAGTTATTGTAATAGTAGCAGCTGGAATAGCTACTTATATACTACTTAACAGAAATACAGAAACAGCAGGACTACAAAAAATTAGAGTAAATGAAGTAACGCGTTCTGTATTTTATGCACCACAATATGTGGCAATTTCAAAAGGTTATTTTGCAGAAGAAGGCTTGGAAATAGAACTAACAACAGGTCAAGGGGCTGATAAAGTAATGACCGCAGTTCTAGCAAACCAAAGCGACATAGGATTTGCAGGACCAGAGGCTTCAATATATGTATATAATGAAGGAAAAGAGGACTATACACAAGTATTTGCGCAAATGACTCAAAAGGATGGCTCATTTTTAGTTAGCAAAGAAAAAACAGATAATTTTAGTTGGCAAGATTTAAAAGGAAAAACTGTTATTCCTGGTAGAAAAGGTGGAGTACCATACATGACTTTTGAATATGTGCTTAAACAAAATGGTCTAGATCCTAAAAAAGATTTAGTATTAGATGATAGTATTAAATTCGACTTAATGGCAGGAGCTTTTGCAGGTGGAAATGCAGAATATGTAACATTATTTGAACCAACTGCTTCAGCAACAGAGAAAGCAGGTAAAGGATATATTGTTGCATCTGTTGGAGAAGCTTCAGGAGAAATTCCATATACAGCATATTTTGCTAAGAAAAGTTATATTGAAAAAAATCCTAATATAATTCAAGGATTTACAAATGCAATATACAAAGGAGAACAATGGGTAAAATCACATAGTGCTAAAGAAATAGCAGAAGCAATAGTAGACTTTTTCCCAGATACTGATTTAAGTATGTTAGAAGCAGCATTACAAAGCTATATAGATATTGATGCTTGGAGAGATAATCCAGTATTAAAACAAGAATCATTTGCATTACTTCAAAAGGTTATGAAAGAAGCAGGAGAACTTGAAAAAGAAGCTGACTACAGAAAAGTAGTAAACAACAGCTTTGCAGAAAAAGCTATTCAAAAGTTAGGTAAATAAATTTGAGGCGGAGAATAAAAAACTCCGTCTTTTATTATTCTTTTAACAAATTTCTAATTAATTCATACAAATAAGGCTTAAATTCTTCGATTGGAAGAGGTTCATTATATAAAATAGAATTAAAGCAAGTAGAGCTTACTAGCTCTATAATCATATATAATGTTACTTCAGGATTTTTAAGTCTAATATTGTGCTCTTTAACACCATTTAAAAATAAGTAAACGAGCCCTTCTTCAGAATTTTTATTTTTTTCATATAATTTTAAAACAGTCTGGCTATAAACTCCCCATGATAAATTTTTTGATATAAACTTTAAAAGTAATGGAGTTTTAGCAAGTTTATCAATAATATAATTTATAACAAAAACTATTTGGTCAGAAAAATTCTCTATATAAGTATTTTTTACAGCAGTTATTGCCTCAGAAAATAAAGCCATAGATTTTTTAGCAATTAGGACATCTCTTAATTCATATTTATCTTTAAAATATAAATAAAAAGTACCTTTTGCAACTTCTGCATTGTCAACAATATCTTGAATAGAGGTGTCTTTAAATCCTTTTTCGGTAAAAAGTTTAAAGCCTACATTTAACAATCTTTCCTCTTTATCGTTTTTTTCTTTCATAATTTAGCCTCCAATACAATATAATTATTACATAAAAATGACGCATAGTCAATAGAAAAAATAAAAAATTAATATTGAATTGTTCTTTGAAATCAATAAATAGCACAAAAAACAATGAAAAAATAAAAAAGTTTTACAAAAACTATTGACTAATGGTCAGGAAAGTAGTATATTATGAAAGATGACTAATGGTCATAAAATAAGGAGGTACAAAAATGAAAAAGTTTGGACAGTTTATATGTAAACACAAAGTAGTTATTCTAATAATATCCTTAATACTTTTAATCCCATCAATTATTGGATATAAAGCAACAAGAGTAAACTACGATATACTAGTATATTTGCCAGACAACATAGAAACAATAAAAGGCGAAGATATATTAGCAGATGACTTTGACATGGGAGCGTTTTCGGTAGTATTACTAGAAAATATGCAATCAAAAGATATTATAGAATTAGAAAAACAATTTAGAGAAATAGGAAATGTAGAAAAGGTTGTTGGACTAACAGATATTATTGGAACCGACATACCACTAGAGATGTTACCAGATGAAGTAAAAGACAAATTATATAAAGATAACACAACACCAGTATTAGTAACATTTAAAGATGGAATTTCAGATGATGCAACGATGGAAACAGTTGAAAAACTTAGAGAAGTATCAAATGAAAATTGCAAAATAAGCGGTATGACTGCAACAGTATTAGATACTAGAAACTTGTCAGATTCAGAAGTAATAATATATGTAATGATTGCAGTAGCTTTATGCTTAATAATATTGCAACTAGCATTAGACTCATACTTAGCACCAATCCTAATGTTATTAAATATAGGAATGGCAGTATTGTACAATATGGGTACAAATATATTTTTAGGTCAAACATCATATATAACAAAAGCAATAAGTGCTGTATTACAACTTGGTGTAACAATGGACTTTGCAATATTCTTATACCACAGTTATAAAGCAGAAAAAGAAAAATCTTCAAACAATGATGAAGCAATGGCAACTGCAATAGCAAAAACTTTAGTTTCAGTACTAGGCAGTTCATTAACAACAATAGCTGGATTCTTAGCATTATGCAGTATGAATTTAACATTAGGAAAAGATATAGGATTAGTAATGGCAAAAGGCGTTTTAATTGGTGTAATAACAGCAGTTACAACATTACCAGCAATGTTACTTGTATTTGATAAATGGGTAGAAAAAACAAAACACAAAGAAATATTACCAAGATTTGAAAAGGTTAAAAACTTTAATTTAAAACATTACAAAGCAATTTTAGTTGCATTTATAGTAATTTTGCCATTTGCAGTATATGGTTATACACACACAGAAAGCTATTATAATTTAAGCAAATCTTTACCAGATACTTTAAACAGTATACAAGCAAACAACGAATTAAAAGATAAATTTGATATGGTTTCAACAGAATTATTACTAGTAGATAAAAATATGCCGGACTATAAATTAAATGAAATGCTAGACAAAATAGAAAGTTTAGATGGAATTGAGTGGTCATTAAGCTATTCTAAACTTGCAAAAGAAGTAAATATACCAAAAGAAATGCTACCAGAAGATATAACATCAATATTTGAAAGTAATAAATATCAAATGGTAATTATAAATTCAAAATATGAAATTGCAACAAATGAATTAAATAGCCAAATAGAAGAAGTAAATAAAATAATAAAAGAATATGATGATACAGCAATACTTGCTGGTGAAGGACCACTAATGAAAGACTTAGTTGAAATAAGTGATCATGACTTCAACAGTGTAAATACAGTTTCAATTGGAATTATACTTGTAATAATGGTATTTGTTTTAAAATCAATAAGTTTACCAATAATATTAATTACAGCAATAGAATTTGCAATATTTATTAATATGGGAATACCTGCATATACAGGAACAATAATACCATTTATAGCATCAATAGTAATTGGTACAATTCAATTAGGTGCAACAATAGATTATGCAATTTTAATTACAACAAAATATAAAACAGCAAGAATAGAAGGAAAAGACAAACATCAAGCTATAGATGAAGCTCTAGGAACATCAATTCAATCAATAATAGTTAGTGCATTATGTTTCTTTGGAGCAACATTTGGAGTAGGTATGTACTCAAAAATTGAAATGATTGGTTCTTTATGTAGCTTAATGGCAAGAGGAGCAATTATTAGTATGGTTACTGTATTAACAGTTTTACCAGCATTCTTAATTTTATTTGACAAAATAATTTGCAAAACAACTGCCAATATGCGTAGATTAAAAAATTAATTTTTTACGAGCCATGTATTAAAGAAGAGTAATATATCATCTTTTATGAACGTGGTTTCGTGGGGACCGACAACTTAGAATGTGTTATGCAAAGTTTCACTAGTGGAAATTTGCATTATACATTCTTAGGCAGTTGGGGGTTGGAGTGAATAAAAGATGATATATCACTCTAGAATAAAAATAAAAAAGGAGAAAATAAAAATGAAAAGTAAAAAAATAATTGGAAGCATATTATTATGCACAATGCTAGGTTATGCAACTCCAGTATTTGCTGTAACAAAAGAAGAAACAGTATATTCAAAACTAAACAATAGCGGAACATCATATGAAACAATAGTAAATGAACATATAAAAAATGACGAATTATTAAAAACAATAGATGATATGTCAAATCTATTAAACATAACAAATGTAGGTGGAAATGAAACTTTCGAACAAAAAGAAAACAAAATAATATGGAATGCAGACGAAAAAGACATATATTATCAAGGAAAAACAGAAAAGAAATTACCAATTGAAACATCTATTAAATATGAATTAGACGGAAAAGAAATGTCAGCAGAAGAAATAGTTGGTAAAAAAGGAAAGGTAAAAGTTACAATAACATATAAAAACAATGAAGCACACAATGTAAATATAAATGGAACAACAGAAAAAATGTATACACCATTTATAGTAATAACAGGAACAACACTTGATACTAAAACAAACAAAGACATTAAATTAACTAAAGGAAAAGTAGTTGAAAAAGGTGAAAAGACTGTATTACTTGGAGTTGCTTTCCCTGGATTGAAAGAAAGTTTAAAAACAGACGAAATTGATATACCAAACAAAGTAGAAATATCAATGGAAACAGAAAAATTTGAACTAGGAAATATGATTACCTATATAACACCAAGAGTATTAGAAGACAATGAATTAAAAGTAACAGATAAATTAAACGAACTATATTCATCAATGAACGAGATGAAATCAGCTAGTGAAAAACTTGAAAATGGTGCCAACACATTAAAAGATGGTACTAGTCAATACGCAGAAAAATCACAAGAATTTACAGGATATATGAACCAACTAACACAAGGAACCGAGAGTGCAAATGCAGGTGCAGCACAAGTAGCAGCAGGAGCAAACACATTAGCAACAAAGTCAAGTGCTTTAATTCCAGGAGTTAGTAAATTATCAGATGGAGCAAAAAACTTAAAAGAAAAAGTAAACTATATGGCTGAATCAAGTCAAGCATTAGCAGCTGGAGCAACATCAATAAACACAGGAATTACAAATACAAGCAAGGCAATAGATGCAATGAATGCAACTCTATCAACTGTTGATGTAAATACTAAAATAGCAAATTTAACAACACTTGTAAACACAGATAAAGCATTAAAAACAAACTTAGAAAATATGCAAACTGTATTAACTACACAAAAAAATAATTCAACAGATCAACAATTAATAGCAACATTAACACAACAAATAACAATGAATACAAAAACTATAGCATTGTTAGAACAAAACATATCAGCAAATGAACAATCAATAGAATTGTTGAAATCAGTAGGTGCAGCTAAAGCAACTGTAACAGCTATAAAAGAAGGATTAGACGGAAAAGGAACAAAAACAGAACCTGGATTAAAAGCAGGAGCAAATTCATTAGACAAAAACCTAACAGCTTTGGCAAATGGATTGAATACAATGAATACAAAATCAAATGAACTAGTTGCAGGAACAAGTGAATTATCTACAAAATCAGCAGCGTTAATTAATGGAATAAATGATTTAAAAACTGGTGCAAATAAATTAAATGCTGGAACAACAGCTCTTAATGCAAGTGCAAAACAATTATATTCAGCAAGTACACAATTAACAGAAAAATCAGGAGATATAGCTGATGGTGCAAAACAATTATCAGAAGGAATAGAAGAGTTTAACACAAAAGCAATTAATAAACTATATTCTACAGTAAATGGAGATGTTAGAAACCTTACTAGCAGAATTGATGCACTAGAAAAGCTATCAAAACAATATATGAACTTTGCAGAAATGGATGAGAAGATGAATGGAAATGTTAAATTTATTTTAATTACAGATCCACTAAAACAAAGCGAAGAAAAAACTAATAATTAATGTTGAAAAAAATTAAATTTAATGATAAAACATAGTAAGAAAGGAACAAAAAATATGGAATATATTGAAAAAATATTTAAAAGAACAGGTTGGACATCATTACTAACATCATTAGTATTTGCGATACTTGGAATACTTTTAATAGTAAATCCAGAGGGAAGTACTAAAGCAGTATCATTAATTGTAGGAATACTTTTTATCATAGTAGGATTATATAAATTAGTAGATTACAGTTTAACTAGAGGAAAATATAATTTCTATAACTATGATATAGCATATGGAATTATAGCTATAATTCTTGGAATTATAACAATAGTTTATAAAAGCCAAATTGAAACAATATTTAGAGTACTAATAGGAATTTGGATAGTTTATACAGGAATAATAAGACTAAGTTTATCATTTAAACTAAGAGTGGTAGAGTCAGCAACTTGGATATGTAGCCTATTAATTTCTATTGTAATGATTGCATGTGGATTATATACAATATTTGTATCAAATGTAATTGTTGTAACAATAGGAATAGTAATCTTAATTTATTCAATATTAGATATTGTAGAAGATATTATATTCTTGGCAAACATAAAAAAACTAGAAAAATAACTACAACAAAAAGACAAACATGAAAAATATTTAATTATGGTTAACTAAAAAAATATAAAAAATAAAAAAATAAAAAAACTCGTTTTTTAAAAAACGAGTTTTTTAAAAACAAAAATACAAAAAGAAAAAGCATAAAAATATTGATAAATAAAGAAAATAATAAAAATATATATTTGAAATATTACTTAAAATTTAACAAAGCTACAAAAATCATTTTTTAGAAAAATAAAAAAATAAACAACAATATATTTTACCATTTTTTTGCAACACTTAAGTCGAATTTTGCCTAAATATCAAGCAAAATAGATTGAATTGATACAATAGAAAAGGTTAAAAAAGTCTAAAATTAAGCACTTTTTCAGGAAATGTAACAAAATTGTAATAATATTTTTGATAAAAAATGAAAACGCATAAAATTAACAAAAATTAAACATAAAATTGACTGAAAAGCAACAACACAACTAATTGACAAAAACTTGAAATATGCTATAAATCAAACAAAAACAGCCACAGTTACATAAACAATATGCGCTTGACATTATTCTTACCATGGTTTAATATAAAGATACAAAAGAAAAAAACAATAGTTACATATTAAATTTTATTTAATATGTAACTATTGTAAGTAGAGAGGACACAACAATATAGGGGGAAGAAAAATGCAAGTAGTAAAAAGAGACGGAAAAGTAGTAGATTTTGACCAATCAAAAATAAAAATAGCAATTGAAAAAGCTAATAAGGAAGTAAAACCAAAAGAAAGAGCAACTAAAGAAGAAATAAGCCAAATAATTGATTATGTAGAAGAACTAGATAAAAAGAGAATTTTAGTAGAAGATATACAAGATATTATAGAAGAACAATTAATGGCTTTTGGAAAATACTCATTAGCTAAAAAATATATTACATATCGTTACACAAGAGAATTAGTAAGAAAAGCAAATACAACTGACCAATCAATTAAAGAATTAATTGATGGTGAAAGTGATTATTGGAACAACGAAAATTCAAACAAAAATGCTCAAGTTGTAACAACCCAAAGAGATTACTTGGCAGGAATTACTAGTACAGATATTACAAGAAGATTTTTATTACCAGAAGATATAGTAAAAGCACATGATGAAGGAATAATTCACTTCCATGATGCAGATTATTTTGCGCAAAATGCGTTAACAAACTGCGAATTAATAAACCTAGAAGATATGCTTCAAAATGGAACAATAATGAATGGAGTTATGATTGAAAAACCACATAGATTTTTAACAGCTATGACAATTGCAACACAAATTATACTAGGTGTTACATCATCTACTTATGGTGGAGCAACAGTATCACTAACACATTTAGCACCATTTGTAAGAAGCAGTTATGATAGATATTATAAAAAATATAAACAAAGAGGATTAAGCGAATCTCAATGTAAAGAATATGCTGAACAAGATACCAAAAAAGAGGTATCTGATGGTGTACAAACATTCAATTATCAAGTAAATTCAATGACAAACACAAATGGACAAGCACCATTCTTATCAGTATGTATGTACTTAGGAGAAACTGATGAATATAAACCAGAACTTGCAATGATAATTGAAGAATTCTTAAAACAAAGAATAGAAGGATTCAAAAATGAAAAGGGCGTATATATTACACCAGCATTTCCAAAACTACTTTATGTACTAGAAGAAGACAATATCCATAAAGACAGTAAATATTGGTATTTAACAGAATTGGCTGCTAAATGTACTGCAAAGAGATTAGTTCCAGACTATATCTCTGAAAAGAAAATGAAAGAATTCAAGATAGACAAAAATGGAAATGGAAACTGTTATCCATGCATGGGATGTAGATCATTCTTAACACCATATGTAGATCCAGAAACAAATAAACCAAAATATTATGGAAGATTTAATCAAGGTGTTGTAACTATTAACTTAGTTGATGTTGCATTATCATCAAAACAAGATGAAGAAAAATTCTGGAAAATATTTGACGAAAGATTAGAATTATGCCATAAAGCATTACAAATTAGACATGAAAGATTAAGCAAAGTAACAAGTGATGTTGCACCAATTTTATGGCAACATGGAGCTTTGGCAAGACTTAAAAAAGGTGAAAGCATCCATAAATTATTACATGATGGGTATTCAACAATTTCACTTGGATATGCAGGATTATATGAATGTGTAAAATATATGACAGGAAATAGCCACACAGACAATGGAGTTGGAGAAGAATTTGCAATAAGAGTAATGCAAAAATTAAATGATAAATGTAAAGAATGGAAGGATGCAGAAAAAATTGATTACAGTGTTTATGGAACACCAATAGAATCTACAACATATAAATTTGCAAAATGCTTAAAGAAGAGATTTGGAACAATTGAAGGAATTACAGATAGAAGCTATATTACAAATTCATACCATGTGCCAGTATTTGAAGATATTGATGCCTTTTCTAAATTAAAATTAGAAAGCAAATTCCAAAAATTAAGCCCAGGTGGAGCTATATCTTATGTAGAAACACCAAATCTACAAAACAACTTAGAAGTTGTATTACAAATAATTGAATTTATTTATAACAACATTATGTACGCAGAACTAAATACAAAATCAGACTATTGCCAAAAATGTGGATTTGATGGAGAAATTTTAATAGATGAAAACTTAGAATGGTATTGCCCAAACTGTGGAAATAGGGACCATAACACATTAAATGTAGCAAGAAGAACATGCGGATATATTGGAAGCCAATTTTGGAATAAAGGAAGAACACAAGAGATAAAGGAGAGAGTTCTTCATATTGATAATAAGGACGACGAGTAGATTAGATTGAAAAATAATTACAATTTTGGTAAGAAACATTAGAAAGAAGGATTTAGTAACTATGAAATATAATAAAATCAGAAAAATGGATATATCAGATGGACCAGGAGTAAGGGTTTCTATATTTATGCAAGGCTGTAGCTTTAACTGCAAAAATTGTTTTAACCCAGAAACACATGACTTTAATGGCGGAAAAGAGTTTACAGATGCAACTATTGACAGAATAATGGAACTTTGCCAAAATGAAAATGTAGAAGGTTTATCAATTTTAGGTGGAGAACCAATGCATCCAAATAATATAGAGGGAACAACAAAATTAGCAAAAACATTTAAGGAAAAATTTCCAAATAAAAATCTATGGGCATGGTCAGGTTTTAAATTTGATGACTATTTAAAAGATAAAGAAGTAGTGAAATATCTTGATGTTTTAGTAGATGGACAATATGTAGATGAATTACATAACCCAACATTAGATTGGAGAGGTTCAGCAAACCAAAGAGTAATTGATGTACAAAAAAGCCTAAAAGATGGAGAAGTAACAACATGGAGAAATGCTTCTTAATAAAATATAATATAATGTGGAAAGAATATATTAACTTTAATAAGTAAATTTATAGAAAATTGCGTATAAATATTGACAAATTTACCCAATACAGTTATAATAATTAACGTAAAATAATAATTTTCAGTTAAAATCCCACACGTAAGAGTGTAACTACTGAAGGGAGGGGAACAAAAAATGTCAGAGGTTAAAGTTAATAACGGAAATATAGAAGATGCCTTAAAAAGGTTTAAAAGACAATGTGCTAGAAACGGAGTATTACAAGAAGTAAGAAAAAGAGAGCACTACGAAAAACCAAGTGTAAAAAGAAAAAAGAAATCAGAGGCAGCTAGAAAAAGAAAATTTTAAAAGGTAAGAAATGGGTTGAAGATTATTAGGAATTTTCAACCCATTTTTGTTTTAATTTATAAAATATAGTATATTACTATTAAAAATAAAGGAGGAAAAATTATGTTAAAGGAAAAATTGTTAGAGGATTTAAAAAATTCTATGAAAGAGAAAAACGTAATTAGAAAAAATGTTATCCAAATGGTTAGAGCTGCTATTTTACAGGTTGAAAAAGACAAACAAATAGAAGTTACAGATGACCAAATAGTTGAAATAATTGCAAAAGAAACCAAAAAAAGAAAAGACTCAATTGCAGATTACGAAAAAAGTGGAAGGCAAGATTTATTGGACCAAATAAATGAAGAAATTTCTATATTAGAAGAGTATTTACCAGAGCAATTATCAGCAGAAGAAATAGAAGCAAAAGTAAAGGAAATAATTGCTGAATTAGGTGCAACATCTATGAAAGAAATGGGATTAGTAATGAAAACAGCAAAAGAAAAATTAGGAGCATCAGCAGACGGAAAAACAATAAACGAAGTTGCTAAAAAATTGTTACAATAATTTAAAAATATATAAAGGTTGGTGGTAAAATGATTTTGAAAATTATTACCTTTAATGTTGCTCATGGAAAAGGTATGGACGGAAAGGTTGATTTAAAAAGACAAGCAGAGGCAATAAAAAAATATAAACCAGATATTGTTTTTTTACAAGAAGTTGATATGTACACAAAAAGAGCAGGAGATATGAATCAAATTAATGAATTTAGTAAAATTCTAGGGTTAAGCTATTGCTCAATGGAAAGTAATATTACATTAGAAGATGGATACTATGGAGATGGAATTATTAGTAGATTTCCAATTAATTTTTCTACCAATTATTTAATGCCACTTACAGATATAAATCATGAACAAAGAGGAATTTTATGTAATAAAATTTCTTTTGGAACCACAAAAGTTAATTTATTCTCAGTTCATTTATCTACATATCAAGATGAGAGAATATTAGCAGCAAAAGAAATAAATAGAATAATGAAAAAAATAGATAAAAGTGAGTTGATTATAATGGGAGGCGACTTTAATGTTGGTGTTACAAGAATTGGAAAAGGCAAGTATACATTTGAGAAAGCTGAATCTTATGAAGAGTATGAAATATTGAAAACACAGTTAGAACAATTATCAAATAAAAAGGAAACTTGGTTTTCTAATTTGGGTAACGGCTGTATAGATACAGTTTTTTACTCAAAAGAAATTAGAGTAAACAAATATGAAACTGTGGATGTAAATGGCGTATCAGATCACGATGCTATTTTTGTAGAGTTTGATGTTTAAGTCTGAAAAGAGAGGTAAAAAAATGACAGACAAATTAAAAATGAAATTTAATGTATTGGCAATAGTTTGTATTTTAATATTTTGCTTTGCTTTAACACCAATAACATTTCAAAATGATACATACTATACTATAAAAATAGGTGAACATATTGTACAAACAGGGCAAATAGATATGAAAGACCCATTTTCATGGCATGATAATATGCCATATACATATCCTCATTGGGCATATGATGTAGGAACATATCTAATCTATAATTTAGGAGAAAGTACAGGAATTGGTGGATTTTGTGCATTATATATTGCCACAATTATACTTTGTATGATACTTGGAGTAGTAATATATATTACATCAAGTAAATTATGTAAAAACCAATTAGTATCATTTTTTATTACAATGGCAACTATGTATTTACTAAAAAACTTTATAGCAGCAAGGGCACAACTAGTAACATTTATACTATTTGCATTAACAATATTGTTTATAGAACAGTTCATAAGTACCAAAAAGAAGAGATATGCTATTTATTTAATAATAATTCCTATATTAATAGCTAATTTACATTGTGCAGTATGGCCATTTTATTTTGTATTATATTTGCCATATATTGCAGAATATATAATAGCTATATTATCAAATTTACAACCATACTATTGGTATAATATTAAGAAAAATCAATTAAAAATAAGAGAACTAAATAAAAAAGGCAGATATGATGAAATAGGTAAATACCAAGAAAAAATAGCACATCTACAATTAGACAAAGAAAATGCAATACAAGCTAAAGAAAAAAGAGAAGAAAATCCATATAAAATTATATTAAAAAAAGAACCTATGGTTAAATGGCTTGTAGTAATAATGATTATTTCTGTTTTTTCAGGGCTTTTAACACCATTAGGAACAACACCATATACATATTTAATAAAAACTATGCAAGGCAATACAACGCAAAATATTAGCGAACACTTGCCATTAACATTAATAAATAATAAAGAAATGCTAGTAACATTTGCTGTATTTATAGCACTCTTAATATTTACAGATACAAAAGCAAAATTAAGGGACTTCTTTATGCTAGCAGGACTTACACTATTAACTTTTATGACAAGACGACAAGCTTCACTATTTGCTATAATTTGTGGATTTATTTTTGCTAAGATGGTAACAAGTTTTTTGGAAAAATATGACAAATTAGGAACGCAAAGGGCAATGAAGTTTATGACGTCACTACTTGGAAAAATACTTATAATTTTACTTGTTATCCTTATGAGTTTTGTAATGTATAAAGATAAAGTAAATGATAAGTTTATAAACTCAAGCTCATATCCTGTTGAGGCAGCAAATTATATTTTGGAAAATTTAGATATAGAAAATATACATTTATTTAATGAATATAATTATGGAAGCTATTTATTATATAGGGGTATACCAGTGTTTATAGATTCTAGAGCAGATTTATATGCACCTGAATTTAATGGTACAAAAAACAACAACGGAAAATATGATGGAAGAGATATTTTTTCAGACTATATAAACACAACAAGTATTGGCAAATATTATGAAGATACATTTAAAAAATATGATATAACACATATAATTTTAAAGAAAAACACAAAATTAAAAATGCTATTATCAAAGGATAAAAATTATCAAGAAATATATCAAGATGATAACTTTATAATATATGAAAGATTATCAAAGTAAGAGGAGATAAGATTGAAAATTATAGTACAAGAAGAATCTGATAGACTAGATAAATATATTAGTACAAAAAATAAAGAAATATCTAGAGCAATGATACAAAAACTTATTGAAGAAAATCAAATTTTGGTAAATGGTGTAGTACAAAAGGCTTCATATAAAGTGCAAAAAGGGGACGAAATTGTAATAAATATACCAGAAGTAAAAGAGGTAGGGCTAAAATCACAAGACATTCCTCTTGACATTATATATGAAGATAATGATATTTTAGTAGTAAATAAACCAAAAGGAATGGTAGTACACCCAGCGGTAGGAAATCCAGATGGAACATTAGTAAACGCCGTTATGGCACATTGCAAAGGAAATTTATCTGGAATAGGTGGAGAACTAAGACCAGGTATTGTACATAGGCTTGATAAAGATACATCAGGTTTAATAATAGTTGCAAAAAATGATAAAGCACATATTAAAATGAGCGAACAAATTCAAAATAGAGAAGTTAAAAAGGTATACTTAGCACTTGTAAGAGGAAATATTCAGGAAAATGAGGCTACTATAAATATGCCAATAGCTAGAAGTACAAAAGATAGAAAGAAGATGGCAGTAGATAAAAAGGGAAAAGTGGCAATTACTCATTTTAAAGTATTAAAAAGGTTTGAAAAGTATACATATTTAGAGGTATCAATTGAAACAGGAAGAACACATCAAATTAGAGTGCATATGGCCGAAATAGGACACCCTGTAGTAGGGGATTATACATATTCTAATGGTAAAAATGAATTTAACATACAAGGACAAATGCTTCATGCTCAAAAGCTAAATTTTAAACATCCTATAACAGGTAAGCAAATGAGCTTAGAAGCACCATTACCTCAATATTTTAAAGAAGTTTTAAGTAAATTGGAGCAGGAGTAAAAATGGAAGAAAGGTTGCAAAAATTTCTAGCAAATCAGGGAATTTGTTCTAGAAGAAAAGCTGAAGAATATATTTTAGCTGGAAAAGTAAAAGTAAATGGGCAAGTGGTTACAGAACTTGGAACAAAAGTAAACCCCGAGAAAGATAAAATAGAATTTAATGGACAAGTAGTTTCAAATAATGTGAAAAAAGTATATATATTACTTAATAAACCTATAGGATATGTAAGTACAGTAAAAGACCAATTTAACAGACCAACAGTAATAGAACTTTTAAAAAAAGTAAAAGAAAATGTTGTACCTGTTGGAAGACTTGATATGTACACTTCAGGAGCTTTAATATTAAGTAATGATGGGGATTTTATATATCAAGTTACACATCCAAAGCATGAAGTAAATAAAACATATCAAGTAACTATAAAAGGAAAAATTACAAATGAAGAAGTAGAAAGTTTAAAAAAAGGTGTAGATATAGGGGACTATATAACAAGACCTGCACAAGTTAAAATAATGAAAATAGATGAAGAAAAAAATATTTCCAGAATAGAAATTACAATACATGAGGGAAAAAATAGGCAAGTAAGAAAAATGTGCGAAGCTATAGACAAAAAAGTATTAGCTTTGCATAGAAGCAAAATTGGAAATATTGGAGTAAAAGACTTAAAACTAGGTGAATATAGATACTTATCTAAAGAAGAATTAAAAGAACTATAAAAACAACAATATACCATTGCCTTACAAAATAATATATGATAATATATTAACAGTTGTTAGTACTAATTGTAATAATAACTATAAATCTAACTACTATTTGGTAGTTTAATGATAAATTTTAATCTTTAGTAAAGATTAGAGAGGGGAAATAATATATGGTAAAAGATAATGAGATAAAAGCAACAGTATCTCCTTTTGCAATTAGAGAGGGAGAATTAAAAGTATTTGATGGAAAAGATGGATATGTTTCTATGAATCAAATTATACATAGAATAAATATAGGACATATTACAGACGTACATTTTGCAATTATAGAGTTAGTAAACGAATTTGAATTTATTACTTCAAGACAATTGCTACAAATGCTAGAGTGGAAAGGAATAGATGTAGGTTCCCAAGATAAATTAAATAATAAGCTAGAACAATTAATAAAAACTAAAATACTAACTAGATATTACTTTAATTCAGAAGATGGAAAAGGAATTTATAGGATTTATTGTCTAGAAAAAATGGGAAAATATTTATTAAATTCTCGTGGAATTGATTGCAAATGGCAACCAACAGATAACACAAAGCCAGTAGCAATGATAAAGAAAAGATTAGCAGGAAACCAAACATTAATTGCATATTTAAGAAAAGTAAAAGCATTTGACTCATATGTACCAAAGCCAAGTTTTACAGCAAAACAATCTGGAAAGACATTTAAAGCAAGTGGAGGAAGTGTTAAACTAACTAAAAATAATAAATCTATTGAGTTTGTATTTGAAGTAATTAGAAGAGAAGATGAATGGGAGAAAAAGCTAGTTGATAAAATGAAGTTATATAAAGACTTTTATGAAAACTTCCAATCAGGAGATTCTGGATATATGAGTTTACCACAACTAATAATAATTTGCGAAGATGATAAACATATGGCAGAAACTTTTAAAACTATTGTAATGAATAAGGTAGAAATTTCTAATATAAAACTATATTTTACAACAGATTTAAGACAAAATGAAGAAACACTTGAAAAAACTCTAGTTCATTTTGGAATAGACCCAGAAACTAGAAAATATAGAATGGAAAATGTTGAAGTTAAATTATTAGGAATACAATAAAAAAATATGTTGTTCTATACTAGAACAACATATTTTTTTATTTAACTTTTTTTATTCTTAATATTTACAACTATTGCATTTTCATTGTCAAACAAGTATTTTGAATCTGAAGTATCTGTTTGAATTGGGTTAAATTCACGCTCTGTGTCATAATTATCATTGCT
>CAKOVW010000023.1 GCA_934122125.1 uncultured Clostridia bacterium
CGTAGCGCAGTTGGTAGCGCGCGTGGTTTGGGACCATGAGGTCGCAGGTTCGATCCCTGTCGCCTCGACCATTTTAAAGGATTTTTTAAGAAATTCTAGAAAATTTCAAAAAAGTCTAAAATGTGAAAAGGCACATGTTTGTAAGATTACAGCATGTGTCTTTAATTTTATCAAATTCTATAAAATTCTTGAAAATACCGAAAAAATTCAAGAATAGTAATTCATTATCCAATCTGGATTAGTATGTACCATTATTGTAAAATTGAGCAATGTTTTTCTATTGATTTAAAAACTAATTATGAAATTTTCTTGCAGTCAATCTATTCTTTTGAATCTATAGCTAAATGGAAAGTTGATAGAAAAATAGAGTACATGAAAAAATATTCTTCTACTTCTATCGGTGTTGTTCTTTTTGATATTGATACTGAAATTACGAGATACCATGAGAAAAAGAGATATTTTGTTTACTCTAACTTACAAGATTTAAAAGATTTGATTCGAGAGACTTACCAAAATAAGTTGTCATTTTACTTTTTCGATATTATTTTCCATTGTTCTGAAACTCAAGAAGAGTATGATGCAGACACTAAAATAATAAGCCTTTTCCACTAAATGCAAAAGCAACTAAGGAATATTTTCCTTGATTGCTTTTGGATTTTTTATACTTACAAATAAAATCTAACTCATATAAGAATTGTTAAAATTCTTCATTAAACTATACGATGGGTTTATTGATGGCACAACTTTACCACTCTCTATCATATTATCAAATTCTTCAAATGATACTAATTTAACATCTACTACTTCATCTTCTTGCAATTTTAAAGTGTCAATATCTATGTCTTGATTAACCATCCAAACATCCACAATGTCTTTAGTTCTAGTATAAGAGCCTATATAAAATAAATTTTCCTCGTTTACATCAAAGTTCAATTCTTCTTTACACTCTTTAAACACTGTAATTTTGCTAGTATCTCCGGCTTTGACCCCTCCACCTACTTGAGCCCACATTCCAGGAAATTTATCTTCTTTTTCTGATCTTCTTTCAATAAGTATTCTATTTTGTGAATCTTTAATCCAAATATGAGTTGAAATTCCATATTCTCCTTTATTTAATTCTTTTCTTCCTTTTACATTTCCAGTTTTTTCTCTAAATCTATTATAAATATCTACATTCTCCATATTCAAATTCCTTTCTTTTCATTAACTTTTGTGGCAAATCCAATTGGTATTCGCAAAAATTTGTAGCTAATTCATTATTCAGAGGTTTCACTCTATTAAGATTACCATTTATCATTATCTATAATATTGAAATTTTCTATTATAACAAATAATAGTACCACAAACTAAGAGGTATTATTATTTATCTTAATTATTTTTATTTTTTAGATATTTTTTAGATATTTTTTAATTCTTTCTATATCGACTTGATCTTTAGGTTTGTTTCTTTTTATTTTAAAGTCTAAAATAGTATTTAAGTCTTCTAAATTATATGGTTCACAAACTTCCATATTAAATTTTTCTTTTTCAACAACAACAACTTCTAAAGAATCATTAATATGATAAAATCCACATTCATTTTTCTTATCATCTGTTAAGTTATATTTAGCTTTTATTTGTTCAAATAATTCTCTTGAAATACATAAATCTAAATCTCCTGCTTGTTCTTTAATCCCTCTAATTACAAGAGAAGTTCCAGATAATACATAATATTCATCTTTAGGCAAGTTTAATTCCTTTAATAAATTTAATAATTGTTCTTTATTCATAAAATAAACCTCATTTCTTTTATAACAATCATATATATTTTGTTTTATAAAATTTTTATTTTTAGCACTTTATCTTATATATCAAAATGAAAATAATCCATATCTTTTTAATTAAGTGTTTTTAATGATTACTTGACTTATTTAGTTATGCAATTATTAGCTGTTGTTAATTTTAAATTTATATAAAGATTCACCTGATTTTAACTTTTTTATAAAAATTGCTCCAAATTTTTCATAGTAGTTTTCCAACTCTGTCTTTAAATATAGTGTTGTAAAGTTTCTACTTTTAGCCTCTTTTAATATAGCATTATTTAATATTCTAGAATATCCATTATTTCTATACTCTTTTTTTACATACATTGTAGCATACCAAGGAGTTAAATCTTTTTCTTCTTCACAATCTTCTGGAAAAATTGATATAAATCCTATTAGTTTATTTTCATCTATTAGAATTAATTTGCAAAAAAATTCATTATTAAACATTTCACAAATTTTTTCTTTTTTTATTTTAATTCTTTTTTGTTTATTTTCTTCTTTGCAGTCCGCCCATTCTTCATATTCCAGTCTTGCAACTTCGTCTAGATATTCTAATTTATTTTTTAAATTATATATTTTCATCTAAAAAACTCCTTTTCAAACGGTAATTATTAGTATAATTTATTTTTCTAAATCATCTCTCTAGGCTTCATATTTTTTATATCTCCTACAATCAATTTTCCCACTTAAATAAGTAGATAATTTTTCGCCATTTATTAGATTCTCTTTTTGTTTTTTAGAAAGTGTTTTTATTTGATATTCTAATTTACAAGCTAAAGATTTATCTTTACTTTTCCAAGCTGATTCGAGTTTAACTGCATCATGTGATTTGGTATATTTTGCACCATTTTTATCTTTATTCAAATGCTCATTTATTCGTTTATCCAAATCATTTGTCATCCCAGTATAAATTGAATTATCAGCACATCTTAGCATATATGTATAATACATTTACTTCACCCACATTTTTTCTTAATTTTATCATTAAATAGAATGCTAATCAACAAAAACTATTGTAAATAATATAAAATATATGATATATTAAAGAAAATTTAATTCAAAAAATATTTAGTTCTAGAAAGGAAAATTATGAATTTAGAAAATTTTAATCTTGGAAAGTTTATTTTTAGTAATGAAACAAAAAATTTTATTTCAGAGTTTATCAATGAGTTAGCAAAAACATTAAATAAGGAGAAAAATATGAATATAGGAGTTGTGTATGGATTAGAAAATGAAAAAATAACATTACTAAATCCAGAAAACGGCAAAGAAGAAAATATATACATATACACATCTAATGAAACATTAGAAAAATTGCATAATCAAGGAATTTATGAAAATATATATAAAATGGATAAATTAGATTTTTATAATTTATACTCAGGTCAAAAAGTACAGCTAAAAGGAGATAAATGCGAGTTATATGACGGAGAAATGGATATAAAAAGTGATGATGCTTGGTATAAACTAGATGAGCTGTATGGAGTATTAAGGGACAATGAAAATACTAATTTTGTAGTGCAGAAAATAATTGATGATAAAATTTATTTAACACATGAAAATGGAAGTGGTTCAATATATACATATAAAGAGTTATATCCAGATTTTTGTATTGGTGATATAGTAAAAAGAGTAAATGGAAAATATATAAAATAGGTGAAAAAATGAGCAAAAGAAAAATAAGAAATATAATTGCAAGTATAATATTCTTAATTGCTGCAATTACAGCAATATATTTTGGAGATATAGAAATAAATGAAAATGTACTGGACAATACAACTGTATCATATAATTTGGGAGAAATTCCGGACTATAATGGAGAAATATTTGTAATAATAAATAATAATATTCCAAATTTTGAGAAAAGCGATTTTACAAGTGAGTGTTTTGAGAGGTATAGTAAACTAGATAATTTGGGCAGGTGTGGAGTAGCATTTGCAAACTTAGGAAAAGAAACCATGCCAAAAGAGGGAGAAAAAAGAACATCAATTAGCCACATATACCCATCTGGTTGGCAAAGTGTAGAGTATAATGGAAAAAGTTTATATAATCGTTGTCATTTAATTGCGTATAGTTTATCAGCAGAAAATGCAAATAAACAAAACCTTATAACAGGAACCAATTATTTTAATACAAGTGGAATGTTGCCATTCGAAACAAAAGTATTGGAATACCTAAGAAAAAATGAAAAAAATCATGTGTTATATAGAGTAACTCCAATATTTGAGGGAAACAATTTAGTTGCAAATGGAGTGCAAATGGAAGCACAGTCTGTAGAAGATAAAGAAATATGCTTTAATGTATATATTTATAATGTTCAACCAAATATAGAAATAGATTATAGTAATGGATATAGTAAATTAAAACGGTGAAATCACATTACCTGCTTAATTTGAATAAATTATAGCAGGTGATTTTTTTATGAATATTGTACCAACAAATCAAAAATACTATTATTCACTAATGATGCAAAATCTACAAGAATTAAAACGAAAATATCAATTTTTAGAAGTAGGAAATATTGGATTTAGTACATTAGGAAAACAGCTACCATACATAAAGATAGGAACAGGAAGCAGAAAAATTATGTATAATGCAGGCATGCATGCAAATGAATACATATGTTGTATTTTACTTATGAAATTTGTGGAAAACTTTTGCCAAAGCTATGTTTTAAATAGTAGAATATTTGGCCAAAATGCAGGAAAATTATTTAACAATGTTTCTTTATACATTTTGCCAATGATGAATCCAGATGGAATTGATTTAGTTACAGGAAGAGTTGAACCTAATAGCAAAGAATACAAAAATTATTTAGAAATTTCAGAAAGTTTTCCAAATATTCCATTTCCAAGTGGTTGGAAAGCAAATGCTAATGGTGTAGATTTAAATTTACAATTTCCTGCAGGTTGGCAAGAAGCAAGGAGGATAAAATTTGAGCAAGGCTATACAAAACCTGCTCCTCAAAATTTTGTAGGAGAAGGTCCATTAACTCAAAGCGAAGCACTGGCAATATACAATTTTACTTTGGAAAATAATTTTGAATTAACGATTTCATATCATACACAAGGAAAAGAAATTTATTGGGATTTTCAAAATATAAATCCACCACAAGGATATGAAATAGGCAGAATATTTGCAAGAGTTAGTGAATATGACTTAACTGATGTGCCATACAATTCAAGTTTTGCAGGATATAAAGACTGGTTTATACAAAATTACAAAAGACCAGGTTATACAATAGAAGCGGGAATAGGAGAAAATCCATTACCAATATCTCAATTTGATGAAATATATAATGACAATATTGGAATTCTAGTTTTGGGAATGTTAGTAAAAAATTAAATATTTTTTTGAAAATTGTGTATACTAAATACAAAATGTTGTGATACAATAACAAAAAAACTAGAGAGGAGATTGGAAATGGATAAGAAAGAAGCAGAAGAATTAAAAAATAAGTTGTTTAATAAAAAGAAAAATGGATGGAATTCTAAAACAGCAGAGCAAAAACAAGAAATTTTTGATTATGCAAAAGGATATATAGACTATATGAATAAATCAAAAACAGAAAGAGAAATTATAAGTACTTCAACAGAAATAGCACATCAAAATGGATTTAAAGACATAAAAGATTGCGAAACTTTAAAAGCAGGAGATAAGGTTTACTGGAATAATCGTGGAAAAAGTATGTACCTAGCGGTTATAGGAGAAAAGAGTATTGAAGAAGGAATAAATATAATTGGTGCACATGCAGATTCTCCAAGACTAGACTTAAAACCAAATCCTTTATATGAAGATTCTGAGTTTGCATATTTAAAAACACATTATTATGGTGGAATAAAAAAATATCAATGGACTACAATTCCACTAGCAATACATGGTGTTATAGTTAAAACAAATGGTGAAAAAGTAACTGTAAATATAGGAGAAGATATGAATGATCCAATATTTACAATTACAGATTTATTACCACATTTAGCACAAGACCAAATGAAGAAAAAATTGGCAGATGGAATTGATGGAGAAGATTTAAATCTTTTAATTGGAAGTATGCCAATAGGTAGCGAAATAGCTGATTCTGTAAAATTAAATATTTTAAATATTTTAAATGAAAAATATGGAATAACAGAAAAAGATTTATTAAGTTCAGAAATTGAATTAGTACCAGCAATGCCTTGCAGAAGTATGGGATTTGATAACAGTATGGTTGCAGGTTATGGTCAAGATGATAAAATATGTGTTTATGCATCTTTAACAGCTTTAATGAAAATACAAAACCCTATTAAGACAGCAGTTTGCATTATATCTGACAAAGAAGAAATTGGAAGTATGGGAAATACAGGTATGGAATCACATGTATTTGATACATTCATTTCAGAAATTCTAAATAAATTAGG
Source organism: uncultured Clostridia bacterium (assembly GCA_934122125.1). Taxonomy (GTDB): domain Bacteria; phylum Bacillota; class Clostridia; order TANB77; family CAG-508; genus CAG-273. Next base: position 6,203 of record CAKOVW010000023.1, read on the forward strand.
AGTAAATAGACCTAATTTATTAGAAAAAGTTTTCTGCAATTCTAAAATGTTATCAGCAGATGTTGATGCAGGTTTAGACCCAATTTATGCAAATGTTTCAGAAAAGAACAATGCATCATATTTAGGAAGAGGAATTGGACTAAATAAATATACAGGAGCTAGAGGAAAATCTGGTGCATCTGATGCAAATGCTGAATTTGTTGCAGAAGTTAGAAAAATATTTGAAGAAAATGATGTTAGATACCAAATTGCTGAACTTGGAAAAGTTGACATTGGAGGTGGAGGCACAATAGCATATATCCTAGCAAACAAAGGAATTGATGTTATAGATTGTGGTGTACCAGTACTTTCAATGCATGCACCTTATGAAGTTACAAGTAAATTAGATTTATATGAAGCCCATAGAGGATATGAAGCATTCTGGAAAAATGCATAAATAAAAATCACAGTTAGAATTTTCTAACTGTGATTTTATGTTGCACCACTTTACTTAACGGAATGGTATCCACCGAAGCAAAGGGGTTTGGAAGGGTCTTCAAGGTTCAACTTGAAATTCATCATGTGCTTGTTGCGACAATGAGAAGCCTTGAAGCAGTTGTCGCAGTCAGGTTCGACAAAGCAGGTCGGAATCTGCTTGGCCTCATCCAAACGAGCGGTAAGGTCGAAAACTTCTTTGCCCTTAGCAGAGTTGACACATACGGGGAGAAGACTGCAGGTAGCACAACCGGACGCTACGAAACAGGAGCGATCCTGTTTGGCATGTTCGGTGTCCTTGTTAATGCAGTGCATCCGCAAACACTTGGAGCAAGGGGAAAAGCAAGAATCCACACAACACTTTTTCAGCAACATTTGTAAAAAACCTCCTATTTATTAGAGTTGCAAATACTATTATAACACATTTATTTAAAAAATGCAAATATCTGGAAAATGAAAAAGAAATATTGCAATAAAAATAAGCATTTTGAGAATATAAGATAAAAAAATTACTAGCTTAAAACTAGTAATTTTTTTATTATATAGAATTGTTATGGTGAGCCAGAAGGGATTCGAACCCCCGACCCCAGGCTTAGAAGGCCTGTGCTCTATCCAACTGAGCTACTGACCCATGAACATCATATATGATAACACGATTTAATGAAAGTGTCAATAAAAAACTTAAAAATACTGGAAAAAAATATAAAATTAATGTATAATTTTAAAAGGGAGAAGAGATATGGAAAAAGAAAAGCACCTTAATATACATGAAATTTTTTGGTATTTTATATTATTTAGTATTTTAGGTTTAATTATTGAAACAGTATATGCATATGTAACAATGGGAGTTTTAGAAAGTAGGAAAGGTTTTATATGGGGACCTTTTTGCCCAATATATGGAGTGGGTGGAACTTGCTTAATTTTATTATTAGATAGAGTTAAAACAAAAAATTATTTTAAATTATTTGTATATGGATATATAATTGGTTCTATTGTAGAATATATACTTAGTTATATGATGGAGGCTATTTATGGGGCAAGGTTTTGGGATTATACATATACCAAAATAAATATAAATGGACGAATTTGTGTAATATACTCTTTGTTTTGGGGAATACTAACAGTTGGAATTATGAAATTTATAAAACCAAAAATGGATGAGTTAGTTGATAAGATTTCTTGTAAAATAAAAGGTTCTGTTGAAATTTTATTTGCTGTATTTTTAGTAATAGATATGTTGGCGACTATATGGGGGATAAGTGTATATGAAAACAGGGCAATTGCTACATATTATAATGATACAGTGAAATTAAAGGATGATACAAGTTGGATTTATAAAATAGAAAATAACTATTTTACGAATGAACGTATGAAAAAGACTTTTCCAAATTTAAGAACAAAGGATAGAGATGGAAAGCAAGTTTTTGTAAGAGATTTAATAGAATAATAATAGCACTTCAAAAATGAAGTGCTATTATTATTTAATCTGGTAATATAATTGGATTCTTTTTTCTGGCTCTATATAAAGTAATTTTGTTTCCAAGAGTTTGAACACAAATAGCATTTATATTATTTGCAATTTCATTTCCTAAAGATTTTACATCTTCACCAGAAGATTCTAATACATTTATTTTGATTAATTCTCTTGCTTCTAAAGCATCGTCCAATTGTTTTAATAAATTTTCAGATAAGCCTGATTTTCCAATTTGAAAAATTGGGTCAATTGAATTTGCTAAACTTCTTAAATAAGCTCTTTGTTTACTTGTCATAATTATATTCCTCTTTCTATTTAGTTTGACTATATAATTATAACATGACAAAGTATAAAAATCAATTTACATTGAAATAAAACCTATAAAACCAAATACTAAAAATAAAATACCTGAAAGTTTTTGCATTGCACTTTCAGAAATATGTTTATTTAAAAACTTACCAAAAATTATGGCAATAAAATCACATATTACCATTGCTGAAATTGCACCTAAAATAAGTGAAAACTTATAATTAGGATATTGTACACCAAGACCAATTGAAGCTAAAAATGTTTTATCTCCAAGTTCACCTATCATTATACATAGTGCAATTAATAAGCAATAGTTTATTTTTAAGTTTGATATTTTGGCTAATATTCCTTCTTTTGAAGAATCTTCCATTGTTAATTTTTGCTTTTTAGGAAGAAGTGTTAATATTCCCATTAGCACAAAAGATGAATATGTTATAAATTCAATTAAATTATGTAAAAATTGATTTTCTAAAAGTGCTAGACCACTTCCAAATAAAATTGCTAATCCATGACTAAAAAATGAACCAATTGCAACTCCTAGTAATATTTTAAATGTTTTATCTTTTCCAGCAAACGATAAAACTAGTAATTGCGTTTTATCTCCAAGTTCACTTACAAACACTATTGCAAATGATATAAAAAAAGGATAAATAAATTCCATAATTTTGCACCTCTTTGATTTGATTTATATTCAAAAATGTAAATTCTATGTGAAATATTTATAAAATTGTTGCTATGAAAATAAGATAATGATAAGATAGACAAGGTATAAAAACATACGGAAATAAGAAAGAGGAGGAATCTAAAGTGATAGAGGTTAAAAATGTTACCAAAAAATATCCTAATATCAAAGCTGTTGATAATATTAGTTTTGAAATTAAAGATGGTGAAGTTGTTGGTTTCTTGGGACCTAATGGAGCTGGAAAAACTACAACTATGAATATGATAACAGGATTTATTGAACCTACAGAGGGGGAAATTGTTATTAATGGATTTGATGTTGTAAAAAAATCTAAAAAAGCTAAAAAGCAAATTGGTTACATGCCAGAGGGAGTGCCTTTATATACTGAACTTACAGTAAGGGAATTTGTAAATTACATGGCTGACTTAAAAGAGGTTAAATCAAAAGATAAAAAGCAAATGGTAGATAAAGTTCTAGAAGAAACAGGGTTAAAAGATGTACAAAGTAAATTAATTAGAAATTTATCAAGAGGGTATAAACAAAGAGTAAGCATGGCAGGTGCACTAGTTGGAGATCCAAAGGTAATTATACTAGATGAGCCAACTGTAGGACTTGATCCAAAACAGATTACTGAAATTAGAAATTTAATAAAAGAGCTTGGGAAAAAACATACAGTAATATTGAGTAGTCATATTTTACCAGAAGTAAGCCAAATCTGTGAAAGAGTAATAATAATAAATCATGGAAAAATTGTGGCTATAGATACTCCTGAAAACTTAGAGAATAAAACAAAAGAGAAAAATACAATATTAGTTACTGTTGAAGATATAAAAAATAATATGCCAAAATTAAAAGATAAGATAGCTGAAATAGAAGAAATAAAAATGATAAAAGATAATGAGGATGGTACAAAACAATATTCAGTTAGTTCAGCAGAAGAAGTTGATTTAAGAAAAAAACTATTTGAGGTATTACCAAAAGAAGAAATTACAATTTTTGAACTAAAAAAGGATGAATCAACACTTGAAGATGCATTTATAAAATTAATAGATTCAGAAAAACAAGAAAATATAGAAGAAACAAAAGAGGAGAAAAAACAAAGGAAAATTGAAGAAAAAGAGCAAAAGAAAATAAAAAAAGAAAAAAATAAAAAAGGAGGAGAAGAATAATGTTTGCGGTTTATAAAAAAGAATTAAAAAGCTATTTTTTATCTCCTACAGGATATATAACAATAGGACTATTTTTGCTAGTATTTAGTTTGTTCTTTTACCTAACGACAGTTAGTGTGGGAGTATATGATATGGGAAATTTATACTTTAATACAGCAAGATATGGACTATTAATTATTGTTCCGATCCTTACAATGAGAATGTTTGCGGAAGAAAGAAAAAATGGAACAGAGCAGTTATTACTAACATCACCTAGAAGTATTACAGGAATAGTATTAGGAAAGTACTTGGCAGCAGTGAGTGTAATTGTAATAACATTAATATTTTCATTAATATATTATGCAATTTTATGCTTTTTTAAAGCACCTAACTTTATACCAGTGCTTGTTATGGTACTAGGATTTTTACTAGTAGCAATGGCAGCAATTGCTATAGGTATGTTTATATCTAGCTTAACAGAAAATCAAATTATTGCAGCAGTTATTACAATAGTATTTTTTGTAAGCTCATGGTTTTTACCAAATATAAATGACAGTTTTTCTATTATTGATTTAATGAGTAATTATCAAAAATTCCCTGCTGGGCTTATTTCAATAACAGAGGTAGTTAATTTACTTGGAATTGCAATAATGTTTGTATTATTTACAATTATTATTATGCAAAGAAAAAAATCAGTAAAATAGAAAGGAGTTAAAAATCATGGGAAATAAAATTATAGAAATAATAAAAAAGAAGTGGCTACAAAGTGCTGTACTTACAATTTTATTATTTGCAATTATAATATGTGCATTTTTGGGAATAAGTTATGGAATAAAAAAACTTAATATAACAGATTTAGACTTTACAGAGGATAAAATATATTCTATATCACAGGCTACAAAAGATAAACTTGAAAATTTAGATCAGGAAATTACCATTTCAATATATAATATGTATGACTATGTAAGTGATTTTGCATACAAATATGCAGCACTAAATAATAATATTAAAATTGAAAAATTAGATAATTTAACAGCTAAAACAGATTGGAAAAGTGAGTTTGGAATTTCTGAATCATCATCATTTATTGTAATACAAAGTAAAACAAAATCAAAACTATTACAAGAAAGCGATTTGCATACATATGATTATACTACATATGAACAAATAGATGTAACAGAAGAAGCAATTACAAATGCTATTTTAGATGTGGTTACAAATGTAAAACCTAAAATATGTTTTTTAACAGGACATAATCTATATAGTGATGGATATTTTCAATATTTGGAAAATTCTTTGACTTCAGAAGTAAATGAAGTAGAATATTTGAACTTATTAACTTCAGGTAGTATTCCAGATGATTGTAAATTGCTAGTATTAACAACTTTAAAGGAAGATATAGATCAAAAAGAAAAAGATGAAATACTAAAATATATAAACAATGGTGGAGAAATATTATTATTACTAGATCCAAATTTAAATAATATAAAGACACCAAATTTCCAAAGTATATTAGATGAATATGGAATAAAAAATTCAAATGGATTTATTATTGAAGGCGATAGTAATAAAATGGTATCAGGTGCTCCATTATATATAATAGAGTCAATAAATACTAATTCAGAACTTGTAAAAAACGTTAATATGGGCTTAAATGTATGTATGATGACAGCTGGAAAGTTAACTTTTGATTCAACAGAAGAATTAGAAAAGAAAAATGTTACTATGGAAACTTTGGCAACTGCAAGTGAAAAAGCATTTTATAGAACAGACTTAACTTCAAGTAGTTCAAGCAAAATTTCAAGTGATGAAGATGCTTCTGGAGCTATAGTTGCAGCAATGCTTACAAAGAAATTTGATGATAATAAAAATTCAAAATTGATAGTGTTTGCAAATACAGCATTTGCAACAAATGCTCAAATACCAATGGGAACATATTATAGATATGCAATAGAATTTGTAAACAATAAAGATGTAATATTAAATGCAGTATCATATTTAACTGAAAGAGAAGACAATATTACAATACGTAAATCAGGTGAAACAGTTACAACATATGATGTTACAGAAAATCAATTAAGAATTGTTCTAGGAATTACTATAGGTATTCCAGTATTTATAGTTATTTTGGGAATTGTGATATGGCAAGTTAGAAGAAGAAAGAAATAATTTTAGAAGCTCTCTCATATATTTTATGAGGGAGTTTTTTTATGAAAGATATTTTAAAAACTATTTTGGTAATAATAGGCACAATGATTGGAGCTGGTTTTGCATCAGGACAAGAAATTTGTTTGTTTTTTAATAAGTATGGGACAATAGGAGCTTTAGGAATGGTAATTTCTTGTGCAATAACAGGAGTTGTTATTTACAAAGTTTTAAATATAGTAAAAAATAAAAATATACATACATATTCACAATTTTTAGAAGCAATAAATTCAAATAAAAAAATAAATAAAATTATGCAATTAATGATACAAGTCTTTTTATTGGTATCATTTTATATTATGGTGGCTGGATTTTCAGCATATTTTAATCAAGAGTTTGAAATTTTAATATATATACCTGCAATAATAATGGCAATATTATGCTATATTACATTTGCAAATGATACAAAGGGAATAGTGTATATAAACACTATTCTTATACCATTTTTGTGTGTGTTTATATGGTATTTGGGAATAAAAAATTTTGACTTTACAATTATGTATTTTGAAAATAATATTAATATAAATTATCAATTTGGATGGTTATTTAGTGGAATTTTGTATGCAAGTTATAATAGTATTTTACTAGTTCCAATTTTAATAGAACTGGGCAATTATATGAATGAAAAAGGTAAAATAAAAAGGGTAAGCATATGGTGTGGAATTATATTGGCAATACTTGGGTTAATATTATTCTTTTTACTGATAAGGGGTGGCAACTATATTCAAAATCTAGAATTACCAATGATACAAATAACTAAGGATTTTAGTAATATTCATTCAATAATTTATGGAGTAGTAATTTTAATTGCTATATTTACTACAGCAGTATCTTCGGGTTATGGATTTTTAAAAAATTTGCCTGATAAAAAATATAAAATGGCAATATTAATTATATGTGCAACTTCTGTACTGGTTGTTCCAATAGGATTTTCAAATTTAGTAAATCTTTTATATCCAATATTTGGGGTACTAGGGCTTATACAAATATTTGGAGTTTTAAAATTGCAACATTAAATAAACTACTTGTAATTTAATGCAAATTAGTATATAGTTAAAATATAAAAATATAAAGGAATATAACTATGGACAAAGTAATAAAATTTAGAAAAGATAGAAAATTAAATAAGAAGAAAATATATATAATAATTGCATTGATTATATTAGCTATAATTATAACTACAGTAACTATTATATACAATTCAAATAAGAATTTTAGAAATTTTATGGATAAATATATATTTCGTAAAGACGTAACGGAAGAAAATGTACCAACAATTGATATAGATTATAAATCAAATACAAATATATTTACATATGGCAAGTATATTTGTATATTAGCTGAAAATACATTAAATGAATATAATTCTTCTGGCAAAAAAGAAAAAGAAGTAAAAATAGAAATAAATAATCCCATTTATGATGTAGAAGATAAATATTTAATAATTGGGGAAAGTGGTAGCCAAAAATTATATTTAATATCAGATGATCATATTATATGGGACAAAAATATAGATGGAAATTTAAATAAAGTAACAGTAAATAAAAATGGATATGTATGTGCAATAGTAACTGGAACTACACACAAATCAGTAATTATTACATATGACGCAAAGGGAAACGAATTATTTAAAACCTATTTATCAAACACAGTTGCAGTAGATGCTTGTGTTTCAACAGATAATTCAGAATTTGCATATGCTGAAGTAAATAATTCTGGTACAACAATACAGTCTAATATAAAAATAATATTAATAAAAGATGTAAAAGAGAAAAACACAGAACCAAAATATGAATATAGTGCACCACAAGATAGCTTGATTTTAAGAATTAAATATCAAAATAAAAGTCAATTGATATGTATGTATGATAATAGTATTCATAAGTTTGAAGCAGGAGTAGATGTTGAACTTACAAAATTAAATGAAGACAACCCTAAAATCAATTTTGCGGATATTGAACTTAATAACTATATATTTAGAACATATGAAAAATCTACTAGTATATTTAGTGCAGATACTATTATAGAAATGCAAAATATTTCAAATGAAAAAGAAAATATATATACAATTGAGGAAGTGGCAAAGGCAGTAGTTTCATATAACAATGTAATAGCAGTAAATTTAGGAAATGAAGTGTACTTTGTTGATACAAACGCTTGGCTTATAAAAAGATATTCATCTTCACAGGTAATAGAAAAAATTATATTGGGAGATGGACTAGCAGGAATTATTTATAGTGATAAAATTGAAATTGTTAATTTATAGGAGGGAAAATAATGAGTATAATAATTGATTTAGTAATAATTGCAATAATTGCATTGTGTGTATTAATAGGGTACTACAAAGGATTGACAGGCTCACTTTTAAAAATAGTATCATTTGTATTAGCATTAGTAATTGCATTTATATTATTCAAACCAGTTTCCAATTTTATAATTGACAAAACGGATTGGGATGAAAACTTAGAGCAGGCAATTAGACAAAGCATTTTAAAAAATGAAGAAGAACCAAAAGAGGAAACTAAAAAAGAAAATATGCCAGATGTTATTACTGATTATATAAATAATGCAGTGGAAAAAGCAGGAAATGAGGCTAAAACAGCAATAGTTGACTCAACTGCAAGGGATGTATCTGTTATGATTATAAATATTGCGGTAGCAATTGCATTATTTATAGTTAGTAAGATATTGTTATTATTAGTTAAAGGTTTGGCTGATTTACTAACTAAACTTCCTGTAATTAAACAATTTGATAAATTAGGTGGAATTGTATTCGGAATATTACAATCTTTAGTAATTATATATATAGCTTTAGCAATAATTTCGTTTGCAAGTCCAATGATGAGTGAAACAGGAATTATAGAGGGATTACAAAAATCTTATATTGGAAGTGTAATGTATAATAATAATTTATTGTTAAAAATTATATTTTAAAATTTTATTAAAAATCTTGCTATTTAGCAAGATTTTTGTTATTATATAGAAAATTTATATAATAATATTGAAAGTAAAAATATTTAAGAAAAAAGGTGAATAAATTGAAACAAACGAAAAAAAATAAAGGAATAGGGAAAATTATATTATTAGTACTCATAGTATTATTAATAATCCTTATAGTTGTTGGAGGAGTATTTGCATACAAAGTATATAAAAATGGTGGAGGACTAAAAGGAATATTAGCTACAGCAATTGGTCATGACCAAGAAACTGTAAAAAGTTTACCTAAGATTTACACTGTATTGTTAGGACAGAGCGAAGGCTTAACTGATACAATTATGGTGGCAGAATATGATCCTCAAAAACAACAAGCATCTATATTATCAATACCAAGAGATACTTTTATTGGAGATAATAAAGAAACAGCAACTACATCAGACAAGATAAATTCGGTTTATCAATATGGAGCAGATAGACTATTAAAAGAAATAAATGAATTAACAGGCTTAGATGTAAAATATTATGTAAAAGTCGACACGAAAGCATTTAAAGCATTAGTTGACGCAATAGGCGGAGTAACATTTGATGTTCCAATCGACATGAAGTATACAGATAAAAAACAAGGATTATATATTGACTTAAAAGCAGGAGTTCAAAAACTAGATGGGGATAAGGCAGAACAATTAGTTAGATTTAGACATAATAGTGATGGAACTACATATCCAGTAGAGTATGGAATTGAAGACATAGGAAGAATGAAAACACAAAGAAATTTCTTAAAGGCTTTAGCAAAACAAACTTTAAAAATAGAGAACATATTTAAAATAAATGAATTTATAGATATTGCAAAGAAATATGTTGAAACAAATATAGATTTTGATACTATTAAAGATTATGTACCATACATAGTTGAATTTAATACAGATAATTTAAGAACAGAGCATTTACCAGGAAAATCTGAAGTATGTAATGGATGGTGGATGTATACAGCAAATGAAAAAGAAATGAAAAAATTAATAGATGAAATGTTTTTAAATCCTGAATTACAAGATGAAGAAATAGATACAAGTAGCGTTGATACTACTGGAGTTGACAAAACAAAAATAAAAATAGAGATTTTAAATGGAAGCGGAAGTAGTTTTAAGCTAGAAAAAATAGAGAATAGACTTAAAAAGGCTGGATATACCAATATTACTGTGAGTGAAACTTCAAATGTTGATAACAGTGTTATTATAAATAGGGGAAACACTGAAAATATAGTAATTGAAGAGTTAAGACTATTAGTACAAACACAAACAGTATCTAATGGAGAAAGTACAGATGCAAATATTACAATTGTTTTAGGAAAAGATAAGTAAAAAAAGGGGCACTAAATTTAATTTAGTGTCCCTTTTTTACTATACAATAAGGTTAAGGTTCTTTGGACTGTGCGGGTTGCAAAGCCACTTCTCTTATTTTAAATTACTAAATTGTGTGAATTTATATGTTCCACCTTTTGATTTTTTCTTATACTTCTTACTTTTCTTAGAAGGTTTTAAAAGTAAAAATAATAAGTATAAAACAATAATAATTAGTAAAACTCTAAATAAAACTGGTAAAAAGCCTGAAGCAATAACTTGAGTTTGAGCAATTAAATCAGAAGAATATTCTTTATCATCATAAATGTAAGATATTTTGCCAACAACACTATTAGCTGCAATAGGAGCACGTATTTTTTTATCTAATGTAATTTCAGGATTTAGAGTTGACAAATCAATATTTTTATCAGCAAAAATTTTTATATCATCTTTTACAATCAAATTAAGATTTTGAGTTTCTTTTGTAGCACCAGAAACCGTAATCTTCTTTAAAACACTATTTTTTTCATTTAAAGTTTTTATTGAATAATTATCAAAAGCATAGTCAAATAAAGTTTTACAATCTAAATATCTTTCACTTAAACCTTTACTAGTAGACTTTCCACCAAGAACAACCAATAAGACTTCAAAATCATTTTTCTTTGCGGAAGCAATAATGCAGTTTCCTGCTTCACCTGTATATCCAGTTTTTACACCAGTAGTACCTTCATAATAGTATTTACTATAGGTACTTAATAAGTCATTTGTATTGTTGAAAATTCTGTCTGTCTTATTATATTTATTAGTAATAGGTAAACTAAATTGCTTTGTACTAACAACCTTTCTAATAGTTTCATTTTTCATAGCAAACTGCCCCATTAAAGCCAAATCATAAGCTGTAGAAGTATGTTCTTTATTGTGAATACCATTTGGATTAACAAAATGAGTATTTTTGCAGCCAAGTTCTTCAGCCCTTTTATTCATTAACTTTGCAAATTCCTCAACACTTCCAGAAATATGTTCAGCTAAAACAATAGCAGCATCATTAGCAGATGGAATCATAAGAGCATATAAAAGTTGTTCAATGGTAAGCTCTTCTCCCTCTTTTAAACTAGCATGAGTATAATCATAAGGAATCGAGTAAACAGCATTATGACTAACAGTTGCAACATCATTAAGATTACAATTTTCAACAGTTAAAATAGCAGTCATAATTTTGGTAGTACTTGCAGGAAAACTTATTTCATTAGCATTTTTTTCATAAAGAATTTTACCAGTACTAGTTTCCATTAAAATAACTGATGGACAGTAAGTTTTTAAATTATTATCAGCAAAACAAGGAGGTACAAATATGCATAAATTTATTATAAATATAAAAATAAAAAGTATAACTTTAAGTTTTTTCATGAAATTTCTCCTATAGATTTATTATATTAAATGTCAATTATAAATATATATTAAAACTGTAAAAAATTCAAGTTTTAGAAAGGAATATTATGATAGAAAATTTAACAATAAAACAAAAAATAATTATAGGAGTTGCAATATTAGCAATAGTCGTGGGAATAGGGGTGTATTTTTTAGTAATAAACAATCAACAAAAAGAATATGAAGTCAATGAATTTTTAAGTTCTGATGAAACAGAAAGAAGTAAAGAAAGTACAATAATGATACATATTACAGGAGAGGTAAATAATCCAGGGATAATAGAATTACAAGAAGAATCCAGAATTGCAGATGCAATAGAAGTAGCAGGTGGAGTTACAGAAAATGCAGATTTAAACGAAGTAAATCTAGCATTTGTACTATCAGACGGACAAAAAATATATATACCGAACAAAAATGAAAAAGAATTAGACCAAGAAAAGGCGTATATAACTTCAGAAAGTGGGAACAATGTAATTGTAAAAGATAAAATTGAAGGAGGTAAAAAACAAAAAGTGAATATAAACGAAGCAAAGCAAGAAGATTTTGAACAACTACCAGGAATAGGGCCATCAATAGCAAAAAAAATAGTGGAATATAGAGAACAAAATGGAAAATTTACTTCAATAGATGAACTGCAAGAAGTAAAAGGAATAGGAAAAGCAAAATTTGAAAATATAAAGGAATATATAATGGTAAAATAGCATAAAATTATAGTGTGAGTGAGGAAAAAAATAAGCTCACACTATAAAAATAATTTTGAAAGTAAACATAAAAAAGAAATTAAATTTTTAGGAAAAAGTATGAAAATCAAAGGATTTTTGTGAATATGTATTGACAACATTAGAAAAAAGAAGTATACTAATAGAAGTTTAGAAAAATAAATATATCGCGGGGTGGAGCAGTTGGCAGCTCGTCGGGCTCATAACCCGAAGGTCGTAAGTTCGAGTCTTACCCCCG
>CAKOVW010000024.1 GCA_934122125.1 uncultured Clostridia bacterium
ATTATCACTAAATAAAGCATTTATACTTACTCCTGCCAATATTAGTAGCACTACTATTGTTATTACTAATGCTATTAATGTTATACCTGTTTGGTATTGTTTTACTCCTCTTAGTTTTTCCATTTGTTCTCTTAAGTTTAATTTCACTTTCTTTTTCCTCCCTATTTTATTTTTAATAAATTTCCAGACGCACAAAAAGACAGACTATTTAAGCATTATTTGCTTATAGTCTGTCCTTTACATTCGTTTAATAAAGCTAATTTCTTAGCTTGGTTATTCTTTAAAGTTGTGGCTCTCTCTCTCTCTCTCTCTCTCTCTCTACTGCTGCAATGGTTTCAGCTTTTATCATTTTTTTGTGCCTCTTTCTTTTTTCTTTTGGTTTGTACTGTAATCATAATAGTATAACTTTCATAATAAGTCAATAGAATTTAATAAATTTTTGTAGAAGGTTTTATAACATACATTATTCTTTTGTTACTGGTTCTTCTATTTTTTCTTGTCCCTCTATTTCATCAGTTTCATTCACATTCTTTTTCATTAAATCTCTAATTTCTTCTAATAGTAATACTTCATCACTTTTTTTAGGTTGTTCTGGTGCTGCTTCTTCTTTTTTGTTTTTATTTTTTAACCTTTCAAATATTCTTATTACTGTAAATATACAAATAGCTATAATTAAAAAGTCAATAACTGTTTGTATAAAATTTCCATACATAATTTTGGCTTCACCTAATTGTATACTTAAATTGCTAAAATCTAAGCCTCCAATTATTATTCCTATAGCAGGTGTGATTATATCATTTACTAAACTTGTAACTATTTTTCCAAAAGCTCCGCCAATAATAACACCGACAGCCATATCAACTACATTGCCCTTTGAAATAAACTTTTTAAATTCACTTGCTTCTTTTTGTGCATCTTTTTTTGCTTTTTTTATTTCTTCTTTCATTTTTTTATTTATTTTATTTTTTTCAATTTCTGCCATATAATTGTTCCTCCATTATTTCAATACATACATTTTAGCATAATTGCATTAATTTCTCAATATTTTTGAATATTTTTTATTTGTTCTGTCAATTATATATTTAGGAGGATTTTGAAAATGGAAAATCAAAACTTAAATATTTTAGATGAAGTTAATAAGGGTGCAACTATGGGTATGAACGCTATTTCATATGTTTCTGAAAAAGTTACAGATAGCAAATTTAAAAATGTTTTAGATACTGAATATAACAAATACAAAGATATTTCTAATAGAGTTAATGACTTATATGCAAATTATAGTAGTAAAGAACCTCATGAAACAAATGCAATGACAAAAATGATGACTTGGTATGGAATTCAAATGAAAACTATGAATGATGATAGTACATCAAAACTTTCTGAGCTTTTAATGCAAGGCACTAATATGGGTATTATTGAGGGTAGACGTTTGATTAATCAAAACGAAAATGCTGCAAAAGATGTTAAAAATATTTTAAATGACTTTGTTGTTATGCAAGAAGATAGTGTAGAAACCTTAAAAAAATATTTATAATTTTTGAACTTTGTACTCAAAATTATAATAAATCGCAAGTAAATTTACTTGCGATTTATTTTTGCTATACAACATAAGTTACCTTAAGACGTGTATATTTGCAACATATGGCGAAGCCACTTTTTTTATATCAAAAATTTTTCTAAATAATAAAAAATTTGAAATCGAAAAAATAAATTCAAAGAAAAGACTGTTGAGAAAAATATTTTTTAATACTTTGTCAACAGTCTGAATAAGCACTATTTTGAGCAAATAGTGCTTATTATTTTAATGATTATATTCTTTTTCCATATATTCGTTTATTTTGGCTTCGTCTTTTCTCATTGCTAGAATAGTTTTTTCTAGTAATGTATCTAAATTCCAGCCTAATTGTTCTGCTCCTCTTATTATTACATCTCTTGAACATCCAGCTGCAAATTTTTTATCTTTAAATTTCTTTTTCAAACTTGAAAGTTCCATATCCATTACACTTTTTGACGGTCTCATTTTTGCTGCTGCCCAGATTAGACCTGTTAATTCATCTGTTGCAAATAATATTTTTTCCATTATATGCTCTGGTTTAATGTCTACACATATTCCATATCCATGACTACATATAGAATGAATTATGCTTTCATCAACATTGTTTTCTCTTAATAATTCAACACATTTTTTGCAGTGTTCTTCTGGGTATAACTCAAAGTCCACATCATGCAATAATCCTATGTTTCCCCAATATTCAACATCCTCATTTAATTCTTCAGCAAAGTATCTCATAACACCTTCAACTGTTAAAGCATGTCTTATATGAAATTCATCTTTGTTATATTTTTTTAATATTTCAAATGCTTCTTCTCTTTTCATATATAATCGCCTCCTGATAGGAGAAATTTTACCACACATCATTTTATATTTCAATACATATAACTGCATTGTTTTGTAATTTTTCTAGTAATAATTTCATATATTGGCTATCTATTGCAATACAACCTGCTGTAGGTACGCCTATGCTACAATGTAGAAAAATTGCACTTCCCTTACCTGGTATATTTTTAGGATTTGTTTTTATTTCTATAGTATATTCATATTGCCTTGGATATTCTATTAAATGTTCACTACTATTCCAGTCTTTTTTTACTTTTGTGATGTCTACCATTTTGTTATAAAATTCTGAATTCATGTCATCTACCCAATGTAAGGTTTCATTTATTTTAATGTAATTTCTAAACCTAACTTTGTTGTGTGTTCCAAAAGCCACCCCTAAATTATACTTACCAATTGGAGTTTTTCCATCACCCTCTTTTTTATCATTTGTAGTTCCATTATGACCTATAAAGGCTTTTGTACTAAATAGTTTTACATTGTTTTCAAAAAATTCTAATATTGCTTTACTTCCACTAATATTAGTTACCTTTATAATTTGATTACTCATTTTTCCCTCCAATAAAAAATATAAAAAAACGGATTTTAAGAATTTCTACGCAGTGCAAACTGCTAGAAATTCTAATAATTCGCATATTTATCTTCTACAGAATTTTATCATACCATGATAAAATTCCTAGAATATAAGAAAAGTGGCTTCGCCACATGTACAGGGTTGCTATGCAACCCGTACAGCCCAAGGTAACTTAACCTTGTTGTATAGCAAAAATCTTCGATTTTTCCTATACAATAAAAAATAGCCTAATATAAATATATTAGACTATTTGAGCTTTTATTTCTTTTCTTTATTACGTTTATCTTGTATAATTTCCATTTCTTTTTCTGTAATTAATGTAACATTATTTTCTTTAGCCCATGCTACACAGCCCTTTAATACAGTACTTAAAAATACTCTTGGTACTTTTACAAGTTTAGCACAAGCCTCATCTGTAAATTTTACATCTGGATCAATTCTTGAAGCTGCATATTTAACAGTATCTAAGCTAATACCTTTACTTGCTGGTATTGGTTCTGATACCGGTCTTTTGAATTTTGTATACCAGAAATTTTTATTATCTCTGTATCCATAATCAACTGGTACTTGTGGGAAATTGTATGAATTCACTCCATTTATTATAGCATCATAATATTGTGGTTTAATTAAAATATTATCAATTTTTAGAATAAAATGTGCACCATATTGACTTGTAATGCCATTAAATTGGTGGTATGGTGGTAAGTATTCATCTTTAACCACATCGTTTTCTGCTCCATCTAATTCTTTTACCCAAGTACATTCAAATACTTGAAATGCCTCTTGAATAATTTTAGGATATGCTTCATTTGGATTCTCTCTAGCTCTTTTTCCATCTACTAATGTAAATATGCAGTCTTTCATCTTCTCTTCTGTTGTTTCTCCTGGATATCCTAATCTTACCGCTTCTTTAAAATACTTTCTCTTATCAGTTATAAAGTTTATGCTACACTTACCCGTTTTTAAAATATTTTTAGCAGTATTTGAGCTGTTTCTGCAGCAAAGAAGCATTGCATAATAATCCTTTCCAGCAATATAGTATGGAAAACACAATGAATATGACCCCAAATTAGTTTCACCTGATTCATTTAATGTTCCAATCTCTGTTGTTGGCATTGGAAAAAAGCTTGATGTTTGATAAAAATTATCAACAATTCTTAAATCTTTAAATCCATTCAACTCTTCTAATTTCTTTTCCATAAAATTCAACCTCTCTTTTCTTTTGATTATATTTATTATATATTAAATAATAATTTTTGTATACAATTTACCTTTCAATTTCTTCTTTCTGTATAGATTTCTCTAAATATACTCTTTTAGAAAAACCTCCTCTTTTATCTCTTTTATCATTTGCTAGTTTTATAATATCTTCTAGGCTTTTTCCTTTTACATTTGCAATAGCTCTTATTACCTCTAATACATCTGCTAATTCCTTACATGTTTCATTATCGTTTTCCGCTTCAAAAACTTCTTTACATTCCTCTACTAATTTTCGATACAATTCTATTTCATATTCACCATCTGTCAAAATTCTTGTAACAGGTGTTTCGTTATCATCTCTAATAATGTCTGGTATATTATCTCTTACTAATTTATTATATATCTTTTCCATATCTACCTCCCAATAGTAAACGGAATAAGTGAACGTCTTAAATTATTCTTTTCTCTAAAATACATATATCCCCACACTAAATTAGATAATATAATTATTCCTATTAGTATAATTGTGCCTATCATTCTTTTATGTGGTTTTCTCATTCTTTTCTCCTTTTTTTATTACAGTTCCATCTTTATTAATTATAAAATTTCTATGAAATATTATATTTACAGTAATCAATTGATATATTGATGATGTTACTTGTCCTATTCCTGTACAATAAGGTGTTTTTAAAAAAGATATTAGCATTCTCAATATTCCAGCAAATAGTTTATTAGATGTTATTTTTATTTCATACTCTTCTAACTGTAAATAGCTTGTTTTTATAGTATATATTGGATAAATTATAAAGTTAATTAAATCAAAACTTAAATAAATAGCTGTAATTTTTAAATCTAAATTATAATATCTTAAAGAAACTACAAGCATTATAAAGACTGTTGTAAGTAAAATACCTAGTAATTTATATGAGTTTATTTTATGATTTTTATAATTAAATTGTCCTTTGCTTATATCTATTTTGGCAACAGTTTTTATAGCTTCAAATGAGTCCCATTGTGTGTCTGTTATTAATGACACTATGTTTAATGCTAACATATATTTTTCTCCAAATTGTAATGCGTTACTTAGTCCAAATAAAAATATTAAGAAAAATAATATATTATTACATATTTCAACTGATTCATATTTAAAGCAATTTAAAATGTTAAATTTAAATTTGAATTTTTTATACTGTTTTATTGTAATATAAACAATATATATTAATATTACTATTAGTGTAGTAATTACAATTTGCATTTTATTTTTTAATATTATTGCAGATAGGATTAATATTGCAAAATTTAATAAATTAAATTGCATACAATATTTATTAGCTAATTTTTCTTTACCTTCAAAATATAATTTTTCTAATACAAAAGAAAATACTAATTGTATGTATAGTTGAAAAATAGAATATAAAGCAAATTCCTTATAAATTTCATAATCCATATTCATGAACTCTATATAGTTTCTTACATTAATTGCAAACATTCCAAATACAAAAAATCCTATTATCATTCCAGCTGTCATTCCAGATAATACTACATTATTGTTTTTATCTTTTTCTTTACTTATATTAGCCCCTGTTGCAAATATACTTTTCATTAATGAATATATAAATTGTAATGGATATGTCAGTGTAAATACATTTACTAAGTTTTTATCAACAAGTAAGCCTAACATAAACCATGAAAGTATTGGTATCAATGAAAGTATTGCAGAATTAAGACTTATTCTTAATAATCTTTTCATTATTTTCTCTCTTTCTTCTATTTTATATCAATTTTTACTTATATTTCAGCGCTTTGCTTTAATTCTAGAACCGCTACGCATTCCACATGGCTTGTAAATGGAAACATGTCTACTGGTTGTATTTCTTTTATGTTGTATTTTTCTTCTAGTTTTGATAAATCTCTTACCATTGTTGCTGGGTTGCAACTTATATATACTAATTTTTCTGGGCTTAAGTTTAATATGTTATTTATTGTGGTATCATCTAAACCTCTTCTTGGTGGATCAACAAATACAGCATTTGGAGTTATATGCTTTTCATGTAATAAGTTTTCCAAAACTTTTTCTACATCTCCACAAGTAAATTCTATATTTTCTATATTATTTATTTTTGCATTTTCTTTTGCATCTTCAATTGCTTGTTCTACAATTTCAATTCCATATACCTTTTTTACAAATTTTGAAGCATATATTCCTATTGTCCCTATTCCACAATATAGGTCAAGTAGAATATCATCTGCTTTTAAGTTTGCTCCTTCAATTGCTTTGTTGTACAAAACTTCTGTTTGTATCGGGTTAGTTTGATAAAATGACATTGGTGAAATTTTAAATGTATACTCTCCTAATTTGTCATAAATATATCCATCACCATATATAGTAATATTCTTATTGCCTAATATCACATTTGTGTTTTTAGTGTTTATATTTTTTACAACTGTTTTTAGTTTAAATTCACTTTGCTTTAATCCATCTGTTATACTTTCAACTAACTCTTTTTCTTTTGGTATATTTTCTCCATTTATAACTAATATGCACATTACCTCTTTCGTTTTTATACCAACTTTTATTACAATATGTCTAAACAGACCTTTTCCTGTTTTTTCGTTGTATACAGATATTTTGTTTTGGTTTAAGAATTCTACAATTGTTGTTGCAATTTGTTCTGATATAGGATTTTGAATTTTACATTCTTTCATTGGAATTACTTCATGTGTTCTAGCTGCAAATATTCCTGTAACTACTTCTCCATTTTTTGCATAGCCTAATGGGTATTGAGCTTTGTTCCTATAGTTATATGGATTTTTCATTCCTATTGTATTTTGTACTGTTATTTTTTGTTTTAATGTTTTATTTACCAAATTTTGAACTACTTCCTGTTTCATTTTTAATGTTGTTTGATAATTTATATGTCTTAAATTGCATCCTCCACATCTTGTGTATGTACTACAATCTACTTTTTCTCTACTTGAAGCGGTTTGTAATATCTCTAATATTTTACCAAATCCATGAGAGGTAGTAGTTTTTAATATTAGTATTTTACATTTTTCACCTTTTATTGCTTGTGGTATAAATATTATATAGTCATTTATTTTAGCTATGCCTTCTCCTTCATAACCGTTGTCTATAATATCTACAATATATTCTTCATTTTTCTTTACTGGTATTTCCACTTTTTTCGTTCCTCCATTGAAGTTTAGATTTAGTTGGAAAAGAATTATTCTAATTATTTCTCAACTTCTATATATTTTTTAATAATTTGATACAACTTCTGTACTGGCAATCCCATAACAGCATTATAGTTTCCATCAATTTTAGTTATAAATTTAGCAAATTTTCCTTGTATTGCATAAGCTCCTGCTTTGTCCATTGCCTCTCCTGATTCAATCCATTCGTTTATTTCCTTTTCATCTATTTCAGATAAATATACTTTTGTTATATCATAATCCTTAATAACATCTTGTTTTCCATCTTTTTCAATTATTACACATAAACTTGTAATAACTTCATGTACATCATTTTGTAATTCTGAAATCATTTGAAAAGCCTCTTGCTTATTTTTGGGCTTTCCATAATGTTTATCACCTTTTAGCACTAAAGTGTCTGAACCAATTACAACTCTATCTCCTGTAGTCTTGTCAAATACTTCTTTTGCTTTTAAATATGCAATTCTTTTTGATTGTTCTTGTATTGTTAATCCATCTTCAAAACTTTCATCTGCATTGCTTACAATTATTTCAAAATTTTTAGTAATATATCCTAATAATTCTTTTCGTCTTGGTGAAGCTGAGGCCAATATTATTTTCATAAAATTTATCTCCTTTCAATATTATTCATAATTATATCATAAAACTAAAAAAAGCGATAGAAAAATCTATCGCTTTTTTTAGTTTTATATATCCAAATGATAATACTTAGTTACAGTATTTCCATCTTTATCTTTTGTTGTTACTGATTTCCACCTTGCTCTCCATGGGTAGATGCACCTTACTACAATAAGCAGTAATACTAATATTAGTAGTGCATAACCCCAAAGTGGTTCTATGCCAAGCCAGTACGAAAATTCCCGTATTCTTTCCAGCATAGAATATTACCTCCTATAAAATAAGGATACTTATATTGTACAACACTTTATGCAAAATTGCAATGTTAAGTCAATTATCTACACCCTTTTATATTAATTTTCTTTAATAAGGTAGAAAAAAACCTCTTTCGATGAAAGAGGAAAAGAAAGATATTTCTTTACTTTTTGTGAAAACTTAAATTACCTTTAAGGCTATCATTACATTCCAAATTATATAAAATAGCATAATCACTATACCACAGATTGCTATTATTTTGTCTGGCTTCTCACCATTTATTACCACCTGTGCGCCAAATTCGATGGAATAAGCAATTAAAGCGATCACAGCTGCGACAGTTGCGATCAGTCTCGCAATGCTGTTGCCCATACCTGCCCACGCACACGTCAATGCAAAAGTTAAAGCTGCCACCATTTCTATCTTGTCGCAAACACGCCGTAAAGAATTTAACTTTTCACTCATAATAACTTCCTCCTTTTATTCTTTTATTGTTGTTTTTATTCTTTCTATATGTCAAACCAAAAAGTTAGAGGAAAGCCCCCTCACTAATCAGTGATAACTGGGTAAATAATAATATAGAATATTTCCTATATTATTTATATTTTACAACATTTTACATAAAATTTCAACCCATATATAATAGTAAAATCGTTTTATATACTGTTTTTAGGTAATAAAAAATCAACCAGATTTTATTTTCTGATTGATTTTTTATTAATTCTGTTCAATTAGTACGAACAGATACGTCATTGGTGCGGATGAGAGGACTCGAACCTCCACGCCGTTGGCACTGGTTCCTAAGACCAGCGCGTCTGCCAGTTCCGCCACATCCGCATATATTTTGCTGACATAAAATATTGTAGCACATTACTTTATTCTATGTCAACACATTTTTTAAAATTTTCTCTAATATTCTGTATTAAATATTAAAAATCACTTTATTGTTTGCTTTTATCTTTTTGCTTATTTGCAGTTTTTCTACTTTTCTTTAATTTTTCTAGTGCTTCTTTTTTTGATTTATTTTTTTCTTCATAACCAGGTTTGCCTAAAAGTCTAAACATATTCTTTTTATATTTTTCTACTCCTGGTTGGTTAAAAGGATTTACTCCTAATAGCTTTCCTGACATTGCACATGCAAGTTCAAAAAAGTATATTAAATGTCCTAAAGAATATTCGTTTAATTCTTCTATGTTTATTAGTATATTAGGAACTCCACCTTCTATATGAGCTTCTACTGTTCCCTCCATTGCTTTTTTATTTACATAGTTTAGCCCTTTACCTACTAAGTAATTTAATTCATCTAAGTTGTCTTCATCTTGGTTTATAAATATATCTGAAGCACTTTCATTGATATTTATTATAGTTTCAAATAAATTTCTTCTTCCATCTTGTATATATTGACCTAAAGAATGTAAATCAGTGGTGAACTCTGCACCCGTTGGATATATTCCTTTTGAGTCTTTGCCTTCACTTTCTCCAAATAGTTGCTTCCACCATTCTATCATGTAGTGTAGTTTTGGCTCATAACTTGCCAAAATTTCAATGTTTTTGTTATTTTTGTACAAGATATTTCTTATTACTGCATATTTATAACAGTCATTATATTTTAGGTTTTTATCTAAATATTTTTCTTGTGCAAATTTTGCGCCATCTAATAATTTATCAATATTTATTCCTGCTACAGCAATTGGCAATAGCCCTACTGCTGTTAAAACAGAGTATCTTCCTCCAATATTATCTGGTATAACAAATGTAGTATATCCCTCTTCATCAGCAATTTGTTTTAATGCTCCTTTTTCTTTATCTGTAGTAACATAAATTCTTTTTTGTGCTTCTGCTAGACCATATTTGTTTTCTAGTAATTCTCTAAAAATTCTAAATGCTATTGCTGGCTCTGTTGTAGTTCCTGATTTTGATACTACATTTATTGATATATCTTTATTTCCAATTAATTCAATTAAATCATTTATATAATTTGGATTTAGATTATTTCCAACATATAGTATTTGAGGAGTTTTTCTTTGTTCTTTTGATAGGAAATTATAAAAAGTATGAGTTAATGCCTCTATTACTGCTCTTGCTCCCAAGTAAGAACCGCCTATTCCAATTACTACAAACACCTCTGAATCTTTTTGCACTTTTTTAGCACATTTTTTTATTTTTTCAACTTCTTTTTTGTCATAATTGTTTGGCAAGTCTAGCCATCCTAAAAACTCATTTTCATTTTTAGAATTATTATGTATTTCCTCATGTATCTTTTCTACTTTATCAGCATATTTCATTATGTCTTCTTGTTTTATATTGCTATTTTTTAAATCTAATTTTATATTTTCCATCATAAATTTACCTCCTCTTTAGTATCTATTCCTATTTTATATTAAGTATTCATTTTATTCAATACACTTTTTATATTTTTTATCTTTCTTCTGCTTCTTCCATTTTTTCGGCTTCTTTTGCTCTGTATAATTCGTCCATACCTATTTGGTATATATCCTTATTTGAAGCCATATTTTTAAATTCTGGGAATTCTCTTTCTAGGGCTTGTTGTAATGCTATGGTTTCTATTCTACCTGCTATTTGATTTTCTCTAGGTCTAATTTCAACAGTTGTAAGC
The DNA here is from genome assembly GCA_934122125.1 of uncultured Clostridia bacterium. GTDB lineage: Bacteria > Bacillota > Clostridia > TANB77 > CAG-508 > CAG-273. The sequence continues at coordinate 10,873 of CAKOVW010000024.1, forward strand.
ATTCCTTTTTGTTTTGAAACATAGTTTTCATATTCTGCGACATTAAATGATATATCTATTTTTTCTCCATTTACTAAAAATGTTACTAATTTTCTATTATTACTAACTACTAAAGTCTTTTCTAACTCTGTAGGAATTTGATTTTCTTGTAGAAATCCAGCATATTCAGATATATCAATAGAAGTTCCTAATTCTTCGGCTCTAAATTTAGTAACAAAGTCTTTTTGTTCTTCTTTATCTCTATTTTTATATGTAATTCTTTTATTTTTATATCCTTGGGACATTTTTCCTTTATAATATTTTACTCCCTCTCTAATTCGTAATGTCTGTCCATTTGTTAGTAGCTTGCAATCTTTAGTATCATAATATGTATCTAATGAGTAATATTTTGCACTGTCTTCTCTTGGATAAATTTGTTGTATAGCTTCTATTATTTGCTTGTATGGTAATTGCATACCATCTGAAACCACATATTTTCTTTCAAACTCCTGTGATATTTTAGTTTGACTTTTTACTAAATCTTCAATAATTTCTCCATATTTTTCTTCAAATTCTTTTTTACTAAGTCCCATTTCCAATCTTAATAATTCTGGATTGAAAGCAAAAACTGTTTTTGGTATTGTGTTCAGGTTAACTGCATGCTGAAGTTCTTCAAATTGCCTTATTCCTTGTCTTGTTATTATATTTGTGCTTCCAAATTTAGTCCTTTTGTATGGTTTTATTTGTCTAGTTTCCTTAAACATACAACGAGAGTTTGCTGGAAAACCTGGAATTATTTTTTTAAATAGTTCTCTCAAATATTCCTCATTTACATTTGGAGGCAAAATTTGGCAATCTTCTTTAGCGACTTTCTTATAATCGCACAAATATTTTATCTTATCATTTTTAGTTGTTTTCTTTATTCTGTCTAATGCTCTTTCAAATTGTGTATTTGTTAATTGCATATACTCTTGATTAGTTAATTCAGTTTTTTCCATTGTTAAAAATTTTCTGATTGGTTCTGGTATATCTTCTGGTACTTCGCTTGGGTTGTTTCTTAATTCTCTTATAAGCTCTTCAAATAAATAATTAGCTGTAAAGTCTATATCGCTAAAATATATTTCCCTATAATTTCTAACTCTTTCAAATAGCATTGACTCTATTAAGTGCATTTTATTTTCTGGAATAGCTGCCAATACCTGATTTTGAATTATAGTATATTCAAGACTACTGATTATTTTATTATAGTCTAAAGCTGTTCCTAATTCTGTATATACAGATTCTCTAATTAAATAATCCATTCTATCTACATCAATATTATGAGATATTAAAGTAGCAATTAAATGTTTTACTGGAATAGTGTTATCTTGTTGAATTTCACTTTTTTCCTCAATTTTTTTATCTCCATATACGCACTCCATAAAATCTGCTAACTTTGTTACAAATTCTTCTCCATAATCTTCGGAAATAATTTTATGAATTTGTGTTGTTTTATCTCTTACTATGTCTATTCCTCTAATTTCGTGCGATGTTCCAGTTATTCTTTCTAGTAAATGTGAGTTAACCCCATGTCCAACATCATGAAGTAGTGCTGCTAGTTTCGCAATTTCTTTTTCTTCCTTATTAATTCTTACTCCTTGTACACTTAGCTTTTTTTCTAACTCATTTAATGCTCTGCACATTAGATAATATACACCTATACTATGTTCATATCTGGTTTCTTTTTCTAATTCCGGATATTGAATAGCTGCCATTGAGGTTTGGATAATATCTTGTAATCTTTTAAATTCACTGCAATTAGCTATTTTTTCATAAATTCCTTTTAGTTCAATATTACCATAAACTTTATCTTTTACTATCATATTTTTCTCCTTTTATTTATCGCTTTCTTTAGTAATATTGTAGTCTAAATTATATCATATTTTTATATTAATTTTAAGTTTTTTTTAAAAATATCTAGACTTTTTCTATTTATTTGTGTATTATTATATAGTACAAAAAGAAAAATAAAATAACTTTGGTTATTTTTAGGAGGTTTATTATGAATAAAAAAGTTTTTAAAATATTTATTATAATGTTGTTGATTTTTAGTTTTTGTATTTCTTATGTATCCGCTACTAATATTGATTTGAATTTACCTGGTACAAGCACAACTACAAATACTGAAACTAACAATGAAGTACAAGTACCAGCTAATAATGAGGTTTCTTCAAATAACAGTGTTGATACAAATATTGATAATTCAAATGTTAATGATGTAATAGATAATATAGACACTTCTACTCCTGCAGAATCTTTACAACCAAGTGGAATATCTACATCTTCTGAAACAGAATTAGGAATTACAAATATTATAAATATTTTATTAATTACAGTCGGCGTCATTTTAATATTACTTTCAATTGCAATTTTAATAAGATTAAAATAATAATTAAGTGGTTTTAATCCACTTTTTCTTTTGCCTTTCCATTATTTATTAGAATATTTTGCATAAAATCATAAATACTAATATTGAGCATTTTTTTGAGCTTAATTTTAAAAAAAGGAGGTTCTTATCATATGAAAAAGAAATTCTTTGTAGTTGCTACTTTATTAGTTATTTTCTCACTTTTTGCTGTTTCTTATACATTTGCTGCTAACAATACTGTAAATAATATAAGAAATGCTGTTGGTGATGCTGAAAACGCAGTAGAAGATGCTGGAAAAGGCATTGCTAATGGTGTTAGAAGCGGTTTGAACGCGGTTGATAATGGTGCTAAGACTTTAGGAAATGACGTAAAAAATGGAATGAACGATATGAGTAATGCTAACAACAATAGTTACACAGCTGAAAGAACTACAGCTACCACAAATAATAATGGAGCATTAGGAAATGTTTCTAATACTGTTTGGAGTTGGTTAATTATTGCTATAGTTACTATTATAATAGTTGCTTTAGTTCTTTTTTACGCAAATCAAAACAAAAATACCACAACATATCATAATGATGATAATGAATAAGTAAATTTATAACATGTGTGTCTTTCTTTTTCTTGACACACATGTTATAATATTTATTGTATAAGAAATAAAAGGAGAATTATTACATATGTCTAAAAATATAATTGCTACAAATCCAGTGGCAAAGCATAATTATGATATAATAGACACCTTAGAAGCTGGGCTTGTACTTTCTGGCACTGAAATAAAGTCTATTCGCAACGGAAAAGTTAATTTAAAAGACAGCTATGCTGGGATAAAAAATGGAGAAGCATATTTATACAGTATGCACATAAGTCCTTATGAACATGGCAATATTTTTAACAAAAATCCTTTAAGGGATAGAAAATTGCTTTTAACCAAAAGAGAAATTTTTAAATTAGTTGGATTAATAAAGCAAAAAGGCTACTCTTTAGTTCCTATCAGTTTATACTTTTCTGGTAATTTTGTAAAAGTTGAACTTGGTATAGGCAAAGGCAAAAAATTGTATGATAAGCGTGCAGACATAGCAAAAAAAGAAGCAGAACTTCGCGTTCGTAAACAATTTGGAAAAATATTATAAAAAGGATTGATAAATAATGTTACTAGCTCTCTCTGGTGTTACCGGTATAGGAAAATCATATTTTAAAGAAAAACTAGTTGAAAATTTAAATTTTCGTAAAGTAAATACTATAAGAACTAGACCTCTCAGAACTGGTGAAAAAAATGGTGTTGATGGAATTTTTATAACAGATAATGAATTGGATATTTTAAAATCACAGGGAAAAATTGTATATGATTTTAACGTATTTGGTGGAAGATATGCATATTTAAAAGAAGAAATTTTTTCTAATGATAATATGGTATTTGAAATGCATTATACAATGATTGATGATTGGAAAAAAATTAAGCCTGACATAAAAACAATATACATACTCCCTAAAGATTTAGATGTTCCTAAACAAAAGGCTAGGGAAAGAAATTTACCTAAAGAAAAAGAAATTGAAAGAATTGCGGAAATTGATGAACAATATAATAAATTTATTAATGATAAGGATTTTCAAAATAAATTTGACTATATTTTGTATAATGATTATAATAGTGATTCTGAAAAACAAATTTTAGATTTAGTTAAAAATTTATTAAATAAATAATTGGAGGTTTTATGAACAATACATATTTTGAACTAACTGATGATTTTGAAAATATAATAAAAAATACATTAAAAAATAAACAAATAATCGATTTAAAACAAATTCCAACTGGTTGGACTAATATTGTTTATGAAGTTGAAACCGCTGACGGTAACTTCTTTTTTAGATTTCCAAGAGATGAATTTTGGTCAAGAACAATTGTAAAAGATTACGAATTTTCTAAATATATTTATAAAAAGACTGATTTTGATACTGTTAAATTAGAGCTTTTTTATGATAATAACAGGCCATTTAGTGTCCACAAAAAAATACCAGGAATTCCTCTTGCTGATGTAATGAACAGTTTAAATCAAGAAGAAATCAAAAATATTGCTGATGAAATTGCTAAATTTATGTATCAACTTCACTGCATAAATTATGATAAATCTAAAATTTTTTCTGTAACTAACATTGGATTGAATTTAACTGACTTTTTAGATGAATTATTAAATGTTCATGTAAATAAGGATGATATGAATTTTTGGTCCTCAAATTCTATAGTTTCTAATGATGATTGTTTAGTTCATGGCGATTTGAACTCTAGCAATATATTATTAGATGAAAATCACCATGTTGCTGCTATAATTGATTTTGGGTTTGGCGGCTTTGGAAATAAATATAATGATATTGGCAGAATTATTGGTAGATGTCCTGCTTCATTTAAAAATGATATCGTTAAAAGCTATGAAGAGTATTCAAATTCAAAATTAGATACTAATATGTTAGATACAAATATAACTACATGGACTAACATTGATAATAGTTACATAAATTATATGAGAACAATTGGAATTTATAATTAAAAAGTTCTACCTCCAAATATGGAGGTAGAACTTTTTTGGATTATTCGAACTTTGTTGACATTGTTTTTATGAAACCATAGTGTCCGACACGATAGAGATATTCTCTTCCGAGTATCCCAATGTTTGAAGGATTAACTTTGTGAATTACTTCCTCTGCAAACTTCTTTTTTACCTCGGTTTCTCCATGGTTTATAAGAACAAGTCTTATGTCTTCGAAATGCTGCAAAAAGTCAATCATCTCATCTGCCTTTGCATGCGCAGAAAATTCGGTAGTATACTCTACCTTTGCTCTTTTAATTACAAACATTCCTCCTACAGACACCATATCTCCATCTTGTGCGCTTTTCAACCTTGCCCCTAGCGTTCCCTCAGTTGTAAATCCTGTAAACTGTATCAAGTTTTTTTCCTGCTTGATGAACTTGATGATATACTGAGGTGCAGGACCATAGGTTCCCATTCCAGAAGTTGTTACTATGATTTTGGGTTCTTCGGATTGCAAAACCTCACTCCTGCTTTCCTTGCTAACAATTAGGAAATTCTTCGGCAAAAAGTCTGAGGCCTCCGGCTTTAAGTCAAGCTCTCCTTTCATGAATAGACTTGTATATCTTATTCCCAAGCTGCCATCGGCAAATATAGGAATATCCATACTCAGCTTTCCTTCGTCCTGCATGACTTTAAGTTTGTAAAGTACCTCCTGAAATCTTCCCAACGAAAATGCCATATTAACGGCAGTTCCCCCATTGTTAACACAATCAAGTACGTTTTCTTCAAAGCACTCTTTTACATCTTTGGAATCCATATCTCCATAGGTTGACTCTTGAATAATAGTCAACGGCAGCTTTCTGGCGGACAGTGGGAGTCTTCTAACATTAAAAAATACATTTTTGTTGTTATAGTCCCCAGAAAAAAGCAAGTTAATGGTTTCGCATCCACGGCACTTTATTCTAATCAGTACCGTTGCAGCTCCAACAAGATGTCCATTTTTAAACATGGTAATCTTGATGTTATCATCTGCGTTCCAGCTCTTCGCAAACTCCAAAGGTCTTATCCGCTGCAAAGTTTCAGAAACATCTTGGAGGGAATACAACTGCTTAGAATTGTTTCTTTTTGCCACATCCTTAAGGACTTTATATGAGTCCTCAAGAGCCAGTGGCAACAGAATTCCAGTTGCCTTAGTAGTGTATATGGGTCCAGAAAATCCTTCTTTTACAAGCAGTGGAAGCCTTCCAGTGTGATCTACATGGTTGTGCGTAACAATGCAAAACTCAATGTTAAGCGGGTTAAACTGAAAAGTGCTGTTGTACTGCGAATACTTTTCCTCCTGGAAAAGGCCGCAGTCCACGACAAATCTGGTTTTAGAACCATCCGGGTAATTTACAATTACCAGATTGCAAGAACCTGTTACCTCAGGGTGAAGCGCCATGATGTCTACATAAAACCGCTCTTTTTTGCTCATAAAGTTCTCATCCTTTCGATGAATAAAATTTTATTCACGATTTTACTTAAATCATTGAATATGCATATATTATATACTATTTTTGCTAATAAGACAAGTAAAAAAACATTTTTTTCTATTTATTGTTTTCACATTTGTAACTACTGCACATTGATTCATCTGGTTCCTTAGTATCACATCCTATTATAGGTGTTACCACTATTTGACCTAATTCACATTGTTGATATTGCTTGTTGTTGTATTTACAGCTTTCTACTGTACAATTAATTTTTTGATTTTTTTCCATAAAAAATAGCCTCCTTTAATATTTTGGCGAACTACAAAAATTTCTAGCATAGAAATTCTCGTAGTTCGTTTCTACAATATTATTATGGCTATTTTTTTAAATTTTATTTAAAAAATTTATTTTGTTTTTTTGCTATTTTCCTCTATTCTATTGCATTCTGTGTTTCCATTAATTTTACAATCTTTTGGATTTTTAAAACTCAAATACCAATTCATTCCATTTTGATTTTTTTCTATTTCTCTTTGTCTTTCCTGTAATGCCATAAAGGTTTGAGGTGGTGGTAATATTACAGGTTGGCATGGAACCCAATTTGCTGGTGTCGATGCTTTATTACTATCTGCTACTTGCAAAGCATTTAACGCTCTTAAAATCTCTGGTATACATCTACCAACATTCATTGGATAAACAAGTATTAGTCTTACCATTCCTTTTTCATCTATTAAAAATACATTTCTGACAGTTTCTGTTGTACTTACATCATTAGAAATCATACCATATTTTCTAGCAATCACACCATTTCTATCTGCTATAATTGGGAATGGCACTCTAATTCCTGTTTTACAGTAAATATCATATATCCAAGCTAAATGTGATGCATTACTATCTACACTTAATCCCAATAAACATGCATTTAATTGTTCAAAATATGGATTTGCTTTTGAAAAAGCAATAATCTCAGTTGTGCAAACTGGGGTAAAATCTCCTGGGTGAGAAAAAAGCACAACCCATTTTCCTTTATATTGATTTAATGTTATTTGCCCCATTGT
>CAKOVW010000025.1 GCA_934122125.1 uncultured Clostridia bacterium
ATAGTACAAGTTGGGGAAATTATATGGATGCGAGTTTTACAATAAATAGAGGAAGATATGCAAAATATGGAGCATTAAGTACATGGTATAATTATAACAATGAAAATGGACTAGAAAATTGTGTAACATATGCAAATGGAACAAGTTCAAAAGTATCAAATACAGATTATAATAATTCAATATTATTAACAACAGGATCAAGTGATGCTTGCCAAAAAATGAATATATATGATCTTGCTGGAAATGTATGGGAGTGGACTTTAGAATATACCGCTAACACCTACAAGCCTTGTGCTTGTAGAGGAGGCAATTTCAACGTTACAGGTTCAAATTTTCCTGCTTCTCCCCGCGGCAACAACGGTACGGCTTACAGCAGTGCCGGCGTTGGTCTTAGACTCTCACTTTTTAAGTAGCTACTTGACACTGGTTCGACGAACCAGAGAAACTGTGCAAATTCAAAAATTTGAATATGCACAGTTTTTTCTGGTGCATGTTTACAAAATAAAATGCACATATGGAGAAGCTACTTTTCTTGTTCAAATATTATAAAAAAACTTGCAATATGTTATATAAGTATTATATAATCTTAAATGATTATAATTAAAAAGGAGAACAAATTGGAACAAACAAAACAAAAGAATAACTCGTTTATGAAAAATGTTTTAATCCTAATGTTTGCACAAATAATGGTAAAAGTATTAGGATTAGTATATAAATTCGTAATAACTAATTTTGAGGGTTTTGGAGATATTGGACTAGGTTATTATTCATCAGGTTACCAAATATACTCACTATTGCTAGCATTATCTTCAATAGGCATACCAAGTGTTATATCAAAACTGATTTCGGAAAGAGTAGCAATAGGAGATAATAAAGGTGCACAAAGAGTATTTAAAATATGTATGACATTATTTGTAGGAGTAGGAGCAATATTATCAATTGCACTGTACTTTGGTGCAGAATATATTGCAACAACTATATATAATGTGCCGGATACGCAATTTGTTATGAAAGCATTAGCACCTGCTATAGTGTTTGTATCAGCATCAGCAGTACTTAGAGGGTATTTTGCAGGGCAAAATGATATGAAGCCAACAAGTTATTCACAAATAATTGAACAGCTATTAAATTGTATATTATCAATTGTTTTTGTATATTCATTATTAGGAAAAGACGCATATATAATGGCAGCAGGTGGAAACTTATCAACAACAGTAGCTATAATACTAACATTTGTGTATCTAATAGCATATTACAAAAAACGAAAATTAAAAATAGATCCACAACAAAAGTCTGAGGAAGAAAATTTAACAGTAGGGCAATTACTAAAAAAGATACTAATAATATCAGTACCAGTTACAATAAGTTCAATTATTTCAGTAATACATCCACTTATTGATAGTGCAACTGTTAGTAGATGTATTCAAACAGCATTTTCAGGAATTTACCAATCAAAGGAACAACTAGAATTAATTGCAATGAGTAAAACAGGAATATTATCAAAACTAGACACTTTGGTAAATTTACCAGTAGCAGTAAATATAGCTTTTTCAACAGCTTTAGTTCCAGTAATATCAGGAGCTATTGCAAAAAAAGATATGAAAACAGCATCAAAAAGAATGTCTTTTTCGGTATTTGCTTCATTATTAATAGTGCTTCCATGTGCAGCAGGATTTATATCTTTAGCTCAACCAATATTAAATTTAATATATCCATCAGCAAATGATGGAGCTGAACTATTAATGATGTATTCAATATCAATGATATTTATTGCACTAAATCAAACAATAAATGGTGGATTATATGGACTAAATAAAACATATATACCACTAATTGCAGTAATTACAGGAGCCGTTATTAAACTAATATTAAATATTATTTTAATAAGTAATCCAAATATTGAAATAATAGGAGCAGCAATTAGTTCTATAATATCTCAATCAATAGCATTTTCAATTTGTGTAATAGCATTAACTAAAAATATAAAATTAGACATGAAGTTTGGAAGAATGATATTAATTCCAGTACTAATTTCAGCATTTATGGGAATATGTACATATTTTATTAACCAAATGCTAAATAACATAGTAGGAAATAATTTGAGTACAATAATCTCAATAATAGCAGGAGCAATAATTTATATAATTGCAATATTAATATCAAAAATTCTAAAAAAAGAAGAAATAATGATGATACCATTTGGAACTAAAATTTATAATATATTATTGAAATTAAAGATATACAAAGAAGTATAAAAGTAAATGTAGTAAAAAAGGAGAGATAAACATGGCATTTTATTCATATATATTTTCAGCAAATTATAAAAAATTTTTTGAAACTTTAAAACAAATATCAAAAAAAGAAAATAAGAATTACATTGGCTTAGTATTAGATGCAGGTTATAGTGTATTTAGATACGGACTAGGATTAAGTGATTATACAAACTTTAAATTTTACAATAGAAATAGAAAAGAACGCAAGGAATATGTTGGAACTAGACTAGAAAATAAATTCTATGAAACAGTATCTCCAAGTGCTTATAAAAAGAGATATACTATAAAATATGACTTCTTAGAAGACTTTAAAGAATTTACTAAAAGAGATTTCATAGTTCCTAATGAGGAAAACTATGAACAATATTTAAGATTTTTAGAAAAACATGACGTATTTATGTCTAAGCCATATGATGGACTAGCAGGAAAAGACGTAAAAAAAGAATATACTAAAGAGATAAACGACAAGAAAGAATTTTTTCAAAATTGCATAGCAAACAGAATATTCTTAGAAGAGTTAGTTATTCAACATCAAGACTTAAATAAGTTGTGTGCCAAAAGTGTTAATACAATGAGAATAATGACTTTTAATGATAATGGAAAACCAAGAATTATTTGGATGGGACTAAGAGTCGGAAATGGAGTAAACTCTATAGACAATTTCCATGCAAAAGGAATGGGAGTTAACATAGATATAAACACAGGAAAATTAGTAGGAAATGCTATTGATAAAGACCTAAATGAATATGTAGAACACCCAACATCACATATAAAATTTGACGGTTTTCAAATACCTTGCTTTGAAGAAGCAAAACAAATGGTATTAAAGGCAAGTTTAAAAAGTGATAAAATATTAGTAGTTGGCTGGGATGTTGCAATTTCAGAAAACGGTCCAGTAATTATAGAAGGTAATAGAAGACCTGGATTTGATTTAGTACAAGTCCTATCAAATAGAGGAAGAAAAGATATTATTAGAGATGTGCTAAAAGATGTAGAAACACATGATAGTAAGATAACTCCAATTGCTAGTCAAAAATATACTGAAAACGTATAAAAAGTAATATATTGATATTTTATAAAATTTTACCTTTATTATGTATAGAAAGAAAATGAAAGGGAGAAAATTGTATGGAAAACCTAAGAAAAAACAAAAATTATAGACAACAAAAAGGAGTAACATTGATAATATTAGTAATTACTATAGTAGTTATATTAATTTTGTCAAGTGTAACTATAAATACAATATTTAGTGAAAATGGAGTGCTTAATAACACAAAAGATGCGCAAAATAAGGTAAATGAAAATATTGAAAAAAGTACAAATAAAACAAATGAACTAATTGACATAGTAGAAAACGAAATAAAAGAAAACTCAACTATATGGACTCAAAATAAAACAGAAGTAACAGATGGAATAACAACATATGAAGTTGGAGATGACTATGAATATGACTGTGGAGTATCAGGTTATACAGGAGCCTGGAAAATATTAGGAGCGGAAGATGGCAAACTATTAATAATGTCAACAGCAGATATAGGAACATTACAGTTATCTGGCAAAGAAGGATATAACACAGGAATAAGTAAGTTAAATGAAATGTGTAAACCATATGGAACAAATGCAAGAAGTATAAAAGTAGAAGATATAAATAGAGTAACAGGATATGATCCAAACAATACAGGAGATGGAAAAAAATATGGTGAAGGACAATGGGATGAATATGGAAACAAAGTAACATATACATTAAGCGGAAGTACTGCAACAAATGGAAAAAAATATGAAGGGACATTATATAATAATAAATATGAAAACCCAGATGGAAAAATAATAGGTACAAATGGCGTAACATCAGTAACAGAAACAAGCACATATTATTACTATTATCCATATTCATTAACAACAAGTAATGACATAACAGGGGAATGTAAAGGAATACCAACAACAAGTAAAGCATATGAACTAATATTTGGAACATATGCAAATACTAGTACTGGTAAAGGAAATATATATTGGATTGCATCGCAATGCGTATTTGTAACTTCTAATTATTCATATTTTACTCTACGACATGTGAACATTAATGGACGTGTAAGTCCTTGCAATTTATGTAGTTCAGGAGGAAAAATTGACAGTCCTAGTATTGGTGTCCGTGCTGTAGTGTCTATTCAATAGTTTAAGCATAACTTTAAAAATTAATAGTAAATTATTATATAAAAAAGCTATGAGTTTACTTGCTACATTATAAAAATTTTTCAAAATTTATAAGGCTGTCTTGACTAAACCTTACAAATATGTTATATTATTTAAGCAAGTAAAAAAGGCCCCTTGGTCAAGCGGTTAAGACGCAGCCCTCTCAAGGCTGAATCATGGGTTCGATTCCCGTAGGGGTCACCAATACAATAAAAAAGATGGAAATGAAGTACATTTCCATCTTTTTTTGTGTTACTTAGGGGCTTTTACCTGCCGAGCCTTTGTAACAACCTTGGAACGAGTACTCACCTTACTGGGCTTTTGAGAAGAATTCTCATTTTTAGCCAAAAAGGGAGGTACAGGTCGAGAAGCATCAAATTTGATTTTGTCAATAAGTTCTTTATTGACACTGCCAGGGGTCAACTTTAAGTTGTCTGTGCCCATGATAAATGCTCCTTTCAAAATAATCACACAATGTGAATGAAAAAAATTATATCATATTCCTGATAAAAAGTAAATAAAGTAGTTGACAAAACAAAAATTTGGTATATAATACAAATATACAAACAACAATTCGCAAATAAAAGGAGATAAATATGGTTACTACATTGCATATAAAAAATGTTGGAATTATAGATGATTTAAGTATTGATTTAAACGAAGGATTTAATGTATTAACAGGAGAAACAGGTGCAGGAAAAACCTTAATAATTGGTTCACTTGCAATTTTAGCAGGTGGAAGATTTTCAAAAGAAATGATTAGAAATGGAGAAGAGTTTTCTTTTGTAGAGGCAAATTTTTATTGCCCTAATAATTCAATGGCAGTTGATAATAATATTATAGTATCAAGAGAAATACATCAAAATGGTAGAAATTCATGTAAAATAAATGGTAGATTAGTTACTGTAAATGAGCTAAGGGAATTTATGAGTAAAATACTTGATATTCATGGACAACATGACAGTCAATTAATTTTAAATCCTATGCAACATATTGTATACTTAGATAAATTTATAGGAAATGCCTTAGCTGAAAACTTAACTAAATATAAAGAAAAGCTCGCAGAATATAATGCATTAAAACAAGAACTAAAAAATACCTATGGAGAAGATCAAGAAAAAGAAAGAAAACTTGATTTATTACGCTATCAGTACAATGAAATTGAACAAGCAAAACTGAAAGAAAATGAAGAGGAAGAACTAGAAGAAAGACATAAAATAATGCAAAATGCGGAAAAACTAAAAGATAATTTATGTGAAATTGATAATGAATTAAATGAAAATGCAATTATTGCAATAAGTAGTGCAATTCGCAGTTTGGAAAAAATACAGGATTGTGGCAGTAAATATACTGAAAAGTTGAGCATATTAAAGAGTAGTTATTATGATATACAAGAGTTAGCAAGAGATTTAAGCTATATGAGAGAAGAAGTGGATTTTGATGAAGAAGAAAGAAACCAAATAGAAAATAGAATAGATTTAATTTATTCATTAAAAAGAAAATATGGAAATACAATTTCAGAAATATTAGAATATGCAGACAAAGTAAAAGAAGAAATACGTAAAATTGAAAATTTAGACGAATATCATAAAAAAATAAAGGCACAAATAAACACATTAAAGCAAGAACTATTTGAAATTGCCAATAGTATGAGTGTAATAAGGAAAAAATATGCAAAAGAATTATCAACTAAAATAAATAAAGAATTGAAAGACTTGGAAATGCCAAATGCTAAATTTGAAGTACAAATAAATACAACTGATAAATTTTATGACGCAGGAATAGACGAAGTAGAATTTATGATTTGCACAAATATAGGTGAAGAATTAAAACCACTTATAAAAATAGCATCAGGGGGAGAAATGGCAAGAATTATGCTTGCAATAAAAAATGTATTAGCAGATGTGGATGAAGTAAGCACATTAGTATTTGACGAAATTGATACTGGAATTAGTGGTAAGGCTTCAAAAGCAGTAGCTGAAAAAATGAAATCAATAGCAAAATTACATCAAGTAATTTGCATTACACATTTACCAGCAATAGCAGCAAAAGGGGATTATAACTATTATATAAGCAAACAAACTAAAGAAAACAAAACATATACTCATATAAAAAAACTAAATGAAGAAGAAACTATTGAGGAAATTGCAAGAATATCATCAGGAGAGGTTACAGAAATTGCAAAAGCACATGCACAAGAATTAAGAAAAGCCTCATAAAATTCTTTCCAAATGTTTACATATTCTAAATTATGAGGTATAATATTATAGGTAAAAATAACTTATAAAGGGGAAAACATATGGAAGAGAAAAATGTAAATAGTCAAGAACCAGAATTAGATTTAAATCAACTTATGAAAATAAGAAGAGAAAAATTAACTAAATTAGAAGAAGAAGGAAAAGATCCTTTTGAAATTATAAAATTTAATGTAACACATAATAGTAAACAAATAAAAGAAAACTTTGAAGAACTAGAGGGAAAAGATGTTACAATAGCTGGTAGAATGATGGCTAAACGTATAATGGGAAAAGCATCTTTTTGCCATATTCAAGATAATGAAGGCAAAATTCAAAGCTATGTTAGCATAAATGATTTAGGAGAAGAAAGCTATAAACAATTTAAGGAAGATGATATTGGAGATATTATAGGAATTACAGGTTTTGTATTTAAAACAAAAACAGGTGAAATTTCTATACATGCAAAAGAAGTTACTCTTTTATCAAAATCTTTAAGACCATTACCAGAAAAATTCCATGGATTAAAAGATACAGATTTACGTTATCGTCAAAGATCTGTTGATTTAATTATGAACCCAGAGGTAAAAGAAACATTTAAAAAGAGAACAGCAATTATTAAAGAAATTAGAAAAGTATTAGATGAAAAAGGATTTATGGAAGTGGAAACACCTATATTACAAACAATAGCAGGTGGAGCTTCTGCAAGACCATTTATTACACATCATAATACACTTGATATTGATATGTATTTAAGAATTGCAACAGAATTATACTTAAAAAGACTTATTATAGGCGGATTTGATAGAGTATATGAAATAGGTAGAAACTTTAGAAATGAGGGAATGGATATTAAACATAACCCAGAATTTACTTGTATAGAGTTATACCAAGCATATACAGACCTAGAGGGCATGATGAACTTAACAGAAGAAATAATTAGAAAATGTGCTAGTAAAGTATGTGGAACAGGAAAAATATCATATCAAGGTGAAGCAATAGATTTAGATGTACCTTTTAAAAGAATTACTATGATAGAAGCTATAAAAAATGCTACAGGAGTTGATTTTAATACAATAGAAACAGATGAACAAGCACAAAAGGCAGCAAAAGAAATAGGCATTGAAATTGACCCAATAAAAACTTCAAGAGGAGATATAATTGCACAAATATTTGACGAAAAAGTTGAAGAAACACTAAGACAACCAACTTTCTTATATGAATACCCAGTTGAAAATTCTCCACTTACTAAAAAGTACAAAGATAATCCTAAGATGACACAAAGATTTGAATTATTTATAGGTGGAAGAGAATTTGCAAATGCTTATTCAGAATTAAATGACCCAATAGACCAATACCAAAGATTTTTAAAACAAGTAGAGGCTAGAGAGGCAGGAGATGAAGAAGCAAACATGATGGATACAGACTTTATTGAAGCATTAGAATATGGTATGCCTCCAACAGGCGGAATGGGAATGGGAATTGATCGTTTAGTAATGTTACTTACAGACTCAGCTTCTATAAGAGATGTACTACTATTCCCAACAATGAAACCATTAGACTAATTAAGAAAGGTAAATTTTAATGAATTTTGATACTAGATATTTATATATAATCTTAGGCCTTATTGTTATAATGAACTTATTCAGTGGAAATTTTGATATACTAAGTGTACTCCTTACATTACCAGGAGTACTTGTAGCAATAACTTTCCACGAATATGCTCATGCATTAGCAGCATATAAACTAGGAGATGATACTCCAAAAATACAAGGAAGACTTAGCTTAAATCCACTAACGCATTTAGATCCAATAGCAGTAGTATTATTAGTGTTTACTCATATAGGATGGGGAAAACCAGTAGAAATAAATCCTAATAATTTTGACAGGAAAATATCTGCTAGGGCAGGAGAAGCAATAGTTGCAGCAGCAGGACCAATAATGAATATCTTACTAGCATTTGTAATTGCAATTATATTTTATGCATTACAAGTATTTGCTACAGGTTTTGCAATCGGAACACAAACAGGTATGATTATAATGACAATGCTACAATATGCCGTAATTGTAAATGTGGGATTAGGAGTATTTAATCTAATACCATTGCCACCACTTGATGGCTCAAAAATATTGATTGGATTTTTACCATACAATTCAAAAAGATGGTTTGAAGACCATGAAAGAATATTTTATATAATATTCCTTGTAATTTGGATTACACCAATAGCAAGCCTAATTATTTCTCCAGCAATTGACGCAATAACATCTGGAATAGATAGTTTAGTTAGTGGACTTTTTAGTCTATTTATGTGATAGTCTTAAGCAATATATGAAAAATTGTAGCGGAGCACAGTGTGCTCCATGTTAAAAGGAAATTTAAAATGAAAGATATAATAACTTTAGGAATTGAATCAAGTTGTGATGAAACTTCTGCTTCTATTGTAAAAAATGGAAGGGAAGTTCTTTCTAATGTAATAAATTCACAAATAAAAATACATGAACAATTTGGTGGTGTAGTGCCAGAAATAGCCTCTAGAAATCATATAGAGGCTATTTCAAATGTAGTAAAAGAAGCTATAAATCAAGCTGGTATTACTATGAATGATATAGATATAATTGCATGTACATATGGACCTGGTTTAGTAGGAGCTTTATTAGTAGGTGTATCATATGCAAAAGCACTAAGTTATGCACTAAATAAGCCACTAGTAGGAACAAACCATATACATGGCCATATAGCAGCAAACTATATTACGCACCCAGAACTTGAACCACCATTTTTGTGCTTGGTTATATCTGGTGGACATACACACTTAGTACATATAAAAAGCTACTCAGAATTTGAAGTGTTAGGAAGAACTCGAGATGATGCTGTAGGAGAAGCATTTGATAAAGTCGCAAGAGTAATAGGTTTAGGCTATCCAGGCGGACCAAAAGTAGACAAACTTGCTAAAGATGGAAAGCCTAACATAGAACTTCCAAAAACACATATAGAAAACTTAGACTTTAGCTTTAGTGGAATAAAAACAGCAGTTATAAACCTACACCACAAAAATCAGGATGTAAACAAAGCTGACTTATGTAATAGCTTTGAAAAAACTATTACAGAGGTGTTAATAGACCATACAATAAGAGCAGCAAAAGAATTAAATATAAATAAAATAGCATTAGCAGGAGGGGTATCTGCAAATTCATATATAAGAAGTGAATTTTTAAAACTAAAAGATAAAGGATATGAAATATATTATCCAGAACCAATATTATGTACAGATAATGCAGCAATGATAGCATCTGCAGGATATTACACATATATGGCAGGAAATACATCAGACCTAAGTTTAAATGCAGTTCCAAATTTAGGCATAAATTAAAGAAAGGAAAATTAAATGGCAATATATGTAATTGCTGATTTACACCTTTCATTTTCACAAGATAAGCCTATGAGCATATTTGGAGAAAACTGGGAGGGACACAGCGAAAAGATTAAAAATAATTGGATAACTAAAGTAAAACCAGAGGATACAGTTGTATTGCCGGGCGATTTTTCGTGGGCAATGTATTTACAAGATACATACAAAGATTTTGAATACTTGAATTCATTACCAGGAAAAAAGTTGTTATTAAAAGGAAACCATGACTATTGGTGGACAACAGTAACAAATATGAGAAATTTCTTAGAAGAAAACAAATTTAAAAATATTGACTTTATATATAACAATAGTTACCTAGTAGAGAATAAAATATTAACAGGAACTAGAGGCTGGAATTTATTAGATACAGAAAATAGTAGCAAAATGATAAAAAGGGAAAGTATTCGTTTACAATTAGCTATTGAAGACGGAATACAAAAGTATGGAAATGATAAAGAAATAATAGTGTTTATGCACTATCCACCAATATCACATGCAAATAAAAATTCAGAGTTTGTAAAAATACTAAAACAATATAATATAAAAAGATGCTATTATGGGCATTTGCATGGAAAATCACATCAAGATGCAGTAGAAGGGCTTATTGATGGTATAGATTTTAAACTAATAAGTGCGGATTATTTGAACTTTGATGTAATTAAAGTTACATAAACACTTGAAATACTTGAAAAGTGTGGTATAATATAAAAGCTAATTAATTTTTTTGAAAGGAAGATTATAAAATGAGTGTAAAAGTAGAAAACACAGAAAACAAAAATGAAGTAAAATTAAGTTTCGTAATAGAAGCAGAAAAATTTGATGAAGCAATGAAAAGAGTATATGCAAAAACAGCAAAATACTTTTCAATTCCAGGCTTTAGAAAAGGTAAAGCACCAATGCAAATGGTAGAAAAACAATATGGAACAGAAATATTCCATGAAGACACATTTAACGAATTAGTACCAGAAATTTATGATGCAGCAATTAAAGAAAACAATATTCAAGCTGTAAGCCAACCAGATATTGACATTACTCAAATTGGTAAAGGAAAAGACCTTATATTCACAGCAACAGTACAAGTAAAACCAGAAATAAAATTAGGAAAATATAAAGGTATAGAATTAGAAAAAATTGAGTATAATGTATCTGATCATGATATAGAACATGAATTAGGACATATGGCTGAACATAATGCAAGACTAATTACAGTAGAAGATAGACCAGTAGAAAAAGGTGATATAACAGTTATCGACTTTGAAGGTTCTATTGATGGTGTTCCATTTGAAGGTGGAAAAGCAGAAAAACATGAATTAGAAATTGGAAGCAACACATTTATTCCAGGTTTTGAAGATCAAATAATTGGAATGAAATTAGATGAAGAAAAAGACATTACAGTTACTTTCCCAGAAGACTATTTCTCTAAAGATTTAGCAGGAAAACCAGCTGTATTCAAAGTAAAACTTCATGAAATAAAGAAAAAAGAACTTCCAAAAATGGACGACGAATTTGCAAAAGACGTTAGCGAATTTGATACATTAGAAGAATTAAAAAATAGCATCAAAGAAAAAATGCAAAAAGCAAATGAGCAAAAAGCAGAATATGAAACAGAAGATGCTGCTATAAATGCAGTTTGCAGCAACGTTGAAGTAGATATTCCATCTGGAATGATAGACAGTGAAGTTGCAAATATGATGAAAGATGTTGAACAAAGATTACAATATCAAGGCTTAACATTACAACAATACTTTATGCTATCTGGAAAAACAGAAGCACAAGTAAAAGACGAAATGAAAGAACAAGCTGAAAAAGCTGTTAAATCAAGATTAGTAATAGAAGCTATTATCAAAGAAGAAGACATTAAGCCAGAAGAAAAAGAAGTTGAAGAAAAACTTAAAGAAATGGCTAAAAACTATGGTAAAACTGAAGAAGAAATGCTTAAAAATGAATATGTAAAAGAATATATTGAAAACAATATGAAATTTGAAAAAGCTATTAAGTTCATAGTTGATAATGCAAAATTTAAAAAATAATTATTATCTAGTTTTGGCAAAATGCATTTAATGTATTTTGCTTTACTATGAAATCCAAAGAGAAAGGTTGGTACAAATATGAAAGAACAAAACAGTTTGGTTCCTTATGTTATTGAACAAACAGCAAAAGGAGAAAGATCATATGATATTTTCTCAAGACTATTAAAAGATAGAATTATATTTTTAGGAGAAGATGTTAACCAAACCTCAGCAAGTTTAGTAATCGCACAATTATTATTTCTAGAGTCAGAAGACCCTGATAAAGAAATTCATTTATATATCAATAGCCCAGGTGGATCTATTACAGATGGAATGGGAATTGTAGATACAATGAATTATATAAAATGTCCAGTTTCAACTATATGTATTGGAATGGCTGCAAGTATGGGAGCTGTACTTTTAGCAGCAGGTGAAAAAGGCAAAAGATTTGCAACACCAAATGCAGAAATTTTAATCCATCAACCACTAATTGGTGGTGGTGGTTTATCTGGCCAAACAACAGAAATCAAAATCCATGCAGACCATATGGTTAAAACAAGAGAAAAATTAAATAAATTCTTAAGTGAAAGAACTGGTCAACCATTAGAAGTAATTAACAAAGATACTG
The DNA here is from genome assembly GCA_934122125.1 of uncultured Clostridia bacterium. Taxonomy (GTDB): domain Bacteria; phylum Bacillota; class Clostridia; order TANB77; family CAG-508; genus CAG-273. Next base: position 12,745 of record CAKOVW010000025.1, read on the forward strand.
AAAGAGATAACTATATGACAGCAGAAGAAGCACTAAAATATGGACTTATTGATGGTATTATGGAAAAAAGAGTTTAATTATATAAAATGGAAAGGAAATTAGCTAAAAATGGCAAACAAAACTAAAGGCGTAAAATGTTCTTTTTGTGGAAAATCACAAGAAGCAGTAGGCAGAATTATTGCAGGACCTGGAGTATATATTTGTGATGAATGTATAAAAGTATGCAATAATATTTTAGAAGAAGAAATATATGAAGATGCCGAAATTACATATACAACTAAGGTAGGGGACGAATTGCCTAAACCAACTGAAATAAAAGAGGTTTTGGACTCATATGTAATTGGCCAAGATGAAGCTAAAAAGACACTATCTGTTGCAGTATACAATCACTACAAAAGAATAAATCATCAAGATGAACCAGATGACATAGAACTACAAAAAAGTAATGTTTTATTACTTGGACCAACAGGTTGTGGTAAAACTTTATTAGCGCAAACATTAGCAAAAATATTGCAAGTACCTTTTGCAATTGCTGATGCAACAACATTAACAGAAGCAGGATATGTTGGAGAAGATGTAGAAAACATTTTATTAAAACTTATCCAAGCAGCTGATTATGACATTGAAAAAGCAGAAAAAGGTATTATATATATTGATGAAATAGACAAAATTTCAAGAAAATCAGAAAATCCATCAATTACAAGAGATGTTAGTGGAGAGGGAGTACAACAAGCCTTACTAAAAATTGTGGAAGGAACAGTTGCATCTGTGCCACCACAAGGCGGTAGAAAACATCCACATCAAGAATTTATACAAATAAATACATCTAATATATTATTTATTTGTGGTGGAGCTTTTGAAGGACTTGAAAAAATAGTAAAAGATAGAATTGGTCAAAAATCAATAGGATTTGGCGCAAAAATAGAAAGCAACAAAGACATAGACAAATACAAGGTATTTGAACAATTACTACCACAAGACTTATTAAAATTTGGTTTAATACCAGAATTTGTAGGTAGATTACCAATTATAGCAACATTGCAAGAACTAGACAGAGATGCTTTAATTGATATTGTAACAAAACCTAAAAACGCATTAGTAAAACAATATCAAAAACTATTCAAGTTAGATAATGTTGAACTAGAATTTGAAAAAGAAGCATTAGAGTCAATAGTAGACAAAGCAATAGAAAGAAAAACAGGAGCTAGAGGTTTACGTTCTATTATAGAAGAAATTATGAGAGATATAATGTTTGAAATTCCTTCTAATCCTAAAATAGAAAAATGTATAATAACCAAAGCAACTGTAGAAAATGGAGAACCTCCAAAGATTATTATAAATAATAACAGAGAGGTGCCAGAAGTAAAGCCTGTAAAAGCAAAAAGACAAGCAACAACTAATAAAACAGAAACAGCATAAAGGAATATAAAATTAAAAAACAAAAAAATGTCAAATATTTGTTTGACATTTTTTTGTTTGTGTGTTATTATATAAAAGGATGAAAAAATGGTTATATTAACCAATTAAACAAATAAATAAGGAGTGATGTTATTTTGGCTAGAAAAAAAGATCCAATGGCAATAAATAAAAGAGAAAAAGCGATATTAAAATTTATTCAAAAACAAGTAGAAGAGGACGGATATGCACCATCTGTAAGAGAAATAGGCAAAGCAGTAGGATTAAAATCAACAGCAACAGTACATGGTTACTTAGCAAAATTATCTGAAAAAGGTTATATTAAAAAAGAAGACCAAAAAGGTAGAACTCTACGTTTACTAAAAGGCGGAGATGGGGAACCAGTTAAAAAACATGAAGATAAAAATTACTACACAGGTAGAGAAATGGTTGAAGTACCTGTTATTGGTAAAATAACAGCAGGAGAACCAATCTTAGCAGTAGAAAATGTTACAGATACATTTCCTATTCCAATTGACTTTGTTGGAAACAGTGAGAGTTTTATGCTTACAGTTCGTGGCGAAAGTATGATAGAAGCAGGAATTTTAAATGGAGATTATATTTTAGTTAAAAAACAAAACACAGCAATAAATGGAGAAATAGTTGTAGCACTAATTGGAGATGAAGCAACGGTAAAAACATTTTATAAAGAAAAAGACCATATTAGGTTACAACCACAAAATAGTACAATGGATCCAATAATTGTACCAACATGTGAAATTTTAGGAAAAGTAGCAGGAGTATTTAGAAAACTATAAAGTAAAGAAAGAGGAGTATATATGAGTGATTATTTATCAATATGGATATTTAATAGTAGACCTAGGATGAAAGTATTGTTATGCTATGTACTATTATTTTTAATAGTTTTTGTATTTTCAGATGTGATGATATATTTATATACTAAGTCATTGTATCAACCAATGGAAAAATATGAGGTGAATATACAAGAACCACAAGTAACAGTAAGTGTAGCAGAAGCATCAAATGTAAATGGAAATGTAAAAGGAACTATTAAAAACACTACACAAGATAAAATTACAGATAAATACATAAGATTTGACTTTTATACACCAAGAAATGTTAATATAGGAACTAAGTACTTAAAAATAGATAGTTTGAATGTAAATGAAGAAAAACAATTTGAACTAGGATTTAAATATAATAATGTAAGTAATGTAAAAATTTCAATGGCAGCAGAAGATGATTTACTAAAAGCAACACCAGAAGAACTAGAATTTACTCCAGCCTTTGGACCAGCAGGAATATTACAATTATTACTTTTAGGACGTTTATTTGTATAAACTAAGTAAAATATGGAAAAAATAGAGTATGTGAATTAAAACACATACTCTATTTTTGATAGCTATATAGAAAAAATAAAAAATTTACATATAAAACAATGTAGGATTACTGCATTATAAACTTTTATTATAAAAAAATTAAAAAATAGATTGCTATTTTGACTACTTTGTAATATAATTGTAACGAAAACGTAACAAAAATGAAATATACTTTGTCGAAAGGAAAGATTTGAATGTTTAAGTATGGACAAGATATAGGAATAGATTTAGGTACAGCGACTGTAATTGCTTATGCAAAAGGAAGAGGTATTGTACTAAGAGAACCATCTGTTGTTGCAGTTGATAATAATACAGGAGAAGTATTAGCAGTAGGAAAAGAAGCTAGAAAAATGTTAGGAAGAACACCTGGAAATATAGTAGCAACAAGACCTTTAAGAGATGGCGTAATTTCAAATTATACTGTAACAGAAAAAATGCTTAAATATTTTATAAATCGTGTTTGTGGCAAATTTATATTTGCACCAAGAATTATGATTTGTATACCATCACAGGTAACAGAAGTAGAAAAAAAAGCTGTTATAGACGCTGCTTCACAAGCGGGTGCAAGAAAAGTATATTTAATTGAAGAACCAATTGCAGCAGCCATTGGAGCTGGAATAGATATATCTAAACCATGTGGAAATATGGTAGTAGATATTGGAGGAGGAACAACTGATATAGCAGTTATATCTTTAGGAGGCTCAGTTGTTAGCACTTCACTTAAAGTTGCTGGGGACAAATTTGATGAAGCAATAGTTAAATATATTAAGAGAAAACATAATGTAGCAATAGGTGAAAGAACAGCCGAGGAATTGAAAATAAATATTGGTTGTGTATACCCTAAAATTCAAGATATGGAGATGGACATAAGAGGAAGAGATTTAACTACAGGTCTTCCAAAAACAATTACAGTACGTTCAAGTGAAATGCTAGAGGCACTGATAGAACCTGCAATGCAAGTAGTAGATGCAGTTCATAGTGTACTAGAAAGAACACCACCAGAACTTGCAGCAGATATAAGTGATAGAGGTATATATATGACTGGCGGAGGATGTTTAATAGATGGATTAGACAAACTTTTACAAGACCAGTTAGGACTAAATGTAATGATAGCACAAGATGCTGTATCATGTGTAGCTTTAGGAACAGGAAAAGCCTTGGATAATTTAGATGCATTAGATAGAAAAAGAAAAATATAGAACCTAACCATTAGGTTCTATATTTTTACTTTAAAACTTGCAAAATTTTAAATAAAAATGTATAATATTCATATGTTTAAATTAGGAGTGAATAAAAATGAGAGATTTAAGAAATTTTAAAGTACCAAATTTTAAATTTCCAAAATTAAAAGTAAAAGACATATCTGAAATTGGGGATGTAAATATGGAATACGAAAATTTAGAAAAATCAAAAGAAAACCAAAAAAAGAAAGATAAAAAAGAGTATATTGCAACAAATTATAATAGTATCAAAGAAATATTTGAATATTCTATAAATACATATGCAAATAAAGAATTTATATTAGAAAAGTTTGATCCAAAAGGACCATATGAACAAATTACATATGAACAATTTGGAAAAGATGTAATAGGATTTGGAACAGCTTTAAACAGAATATTAAAATTGCAAAATAGACCAAGAATAATGATATTAAGTGAAACAACATATGATTGGTATGTATCATATGTTACATTACTTTGCGGTGATGCAATTGCAATACCAACAGATAAAGAATTGCCAGAAAACGAATTAGAAAATGTGGTAAAAAGGTCAAAGGCAGATGCTATTATATATTCAGAAAAAAAAGCAGATTCTGTAAAAAAAATAATGGAGAAATTCCCACAAGTAAAATACTTTATAAAAATGTATTCACAAGATGGAGTAAAAGATAGAACTGTAGGAATGCAGTATTTAATTGGAGAAGGAACAAAGTTTGTTAATGCAGGAGATGACTATTTTACTAAAGTAGAAACTGATCCAGACGAATTTAAAGTATTACTATTCACATCTGGAACTACATCAAATGCAAAGGGAGTTATGCTAACAAGTAGAAACTTAGCAGAAAACATAAACGCTGCTACAGCATATGCAAAAGTATACCCAGAAGATAGGTTCTTCTCAGTATTACCATTACATCATACATATGAATCAACAATAGGCTTTTTACTTCCAATGGCGTGGGGCTGCTCAATTGCAGTTTGCCAAGGATTAAAACATATTGTGCCAAATATGTTAGAAGCTAAACCAAGTGTATTAATTGCAGTTCCACTATTAATAGAAAACTTGTACAAAAAAATAAATGCAAGTATAAAGAAAGCACATAAAGATGGATTAGTTACATCAATGTTACATGTAACAAATGCATTAAAATTAGTTGGCGTAGATGTTAAGCGTAAAGTATTCTCAGATATTTATGAAAACTTAGGTGGAAATTTGAGATTTATAGTATCTGCTGCAGCACCAATAGATGCTAAAATAGGAAAATGGGTAGAAGATATAGGAATTACTTTTTTACAAGGATATGGATTAACTGAAACAGCTCCAATTGCTGCATTAACACCAGAATATCAACCAAAGGTAGGGTCAGCAGGTAAGC
>CAKOVW010000026.1 GCA_934122125.1 uncultured Clostridia bacterium
ATTTTGTACAAGCTTCTGTTGTAACTGTAAAACCTTGTGGGATTGGTAATCCTAAATTAGTCATTTCTGCTAAGTTAGCACCTTTTCCTCCTAGTAGTTCACGCATGTTTGCGTTTCCTTCTTTAAATAAGTATACGTACTTTTGACTCATAAAGAACCTCCTTAAAATTTATATTAAATATAAGCAAAAATTTCGCTTATAACGTTTCCATTATATATGTAAATAGTAAAAAAGTAAAGGAAAATTTATAAATTTCCTTTACTTTTTTAGCTTATTTATCATTTGAAAAATTGAATTTTGGCATCATTCCTATTTTTTCTGGTGTGTGGACTGGTAATTGATATATATCATGTCCGTGGGAACTCATTTGCTTCAACAAATAAAGGTCCATCTGGTGTAAATGCTACATCCCAACCAACATACCCCATTTCTGGTATTTCCTGACATGCTTTTTTGCAAAGTTCAATTGCTTCATTCCAGTATGGAAACTTAAATCCTTTTATAATTTCTCCTGTTTGTGGATGTTTTTCATATACATTTTTTTGTTTATCTATTGCAAGTTGTGTTACAATTCCAGTCTTTTCATCTACTGGTGCCACCATTCCACCACTATTAAAATTATCTACGCACTTTCCATTGTTTCCTATTCTAAAATACGCACATATTATATGTGGTGCTAATTTAACGTTTTTTCTTTGTTCTTTTGGTACTGTTAAAAGTGATTTTCCGTCTTCTGTTGTAACCACTGTTACTATTCTTACTGTATTTATTGCATTTGGATAAATTTTGGCTATATCTGGATGCTGGTTTATAACTTCTTCTAGTTCAAAATTATGTTCTTGTTGAATCAGATAGTTGTATACTTCATCTAAAGAGCCATAGTCTGAAGTATCAATTTTTTCTATTCCTTTGCCACATCCGCCATCAATTGGTTTTGCCATAAAAGTAGGATGTTTTTCTAAAAATTTTATAACCTCATCCTTTGGAGTTCCTTTTACTTTTATCCAATCTCTTTTCAAGTATTGTTTAAATATACTATTAAATTCATCTTTATTTTGAAAGTAATGTAATGCGTCTAAATCACAGTATTTAGTTACAAAATTATTATTTCTTCCTCTTGTTAAATATGTATCCCTTTGTTCATCTGTTAAATTATACATTTCAAACAAGTCATAGTCCATATATCCTGCACCATAACGTCTTGCACACTTTTGCATGTCTAAAAATATTTTTAATTTTGACATTTTAGTTTTATCATGTATTGAATTTATTTTTTCAAGCATAGCTTTTTTGTCCATAGTTTTTAATCTTTTTAAAATATATATAATGTTTCCCATTGATTTCTCCTAAAAAAATAGTATATAACTTTTTTAAGATTATATACTATTTAATAAATATATTTCAATATTTTTTTATTAATTTCTTTTGTTTGTGCTACTTTTTATTTTCGTGGAGCACACTGTGCTCGGCTACTAATGTTATGTATTAAAATTGCATTTTTTCATTAATCCAATTTTCTAGTTCATCAATTTTTACTCTTACTTGTTCCATTGTATCTCTATCTCTAATTGTTACGCATTCATCCTCTAATGTGTCAAAATCAATAGTTACACAATATGGTGTTCCTATTTCATCTTCTCTTCTATAACGTTTACCAATGCTTCCTGCTCCGTCATAATCACACATAAAGTTTTTAGATAATTTTGCATATACTTCTTCTGCTTTTTCACTTAATTTTTTAGAAAGTGGAAGTACAGCTACTTTGTATGGTGCTAATGCTGGGTGTAAGTGTAATACTGTTCTTACATCTCCTTCTGCAATTTCTTGCTCTTCATAAGCATTACATAAGAAAGCTAATGTAACACGGTCGCAACCTAATGATGGTTCAACACAGTATGGTACAAATTTTTCTCCTGTTTCTTGGTCTAAGTAACTAAAGTCCTCTCCTGAATATTGTGCATGTTGTTTTAAGTCATAATCTGTTCTGTCTGCAATACCCCATAATTCTCCCCATCCAAATGGAAATGCAAATTCAATGTCTGTTGTTCCTTTACTATAAAAACATAATTCTTCTGGGCTGTGATCTCTTAGTCTAATATTTTCTTCTTTCATTCCTAAGTTTAAAAGCCAATTTTTGCAGAATGTTCTCCAATATTCAAACCATTCCATATCTGTTCCTGGTTTACAGAAAAATTCAAGTTCCATTTGTTCAAATTCACGAATTCTAAAAATAAAGTTACCTGGTGTAATTTCATTTCTAAATGATTTACCTATTTGACCAATTCCCATTGGTAGTTTTCTTCTTGTTGTTCTTAGTACATTTTTAAAGTTTACAAATATACCTTGTGCTGTTTCTGGTCTTAAATAAATTTCTGAACTGCTATCTTCTGTAACACCTTGAAATGTTTTATACATTAAATTAAATTTTCTAATTGAAGTAAAGTCTTGTTCTCCACATTTAGGGCATACAATATTATTTTCTTTTATGAAATTTATCATTTCTTCATCTGTCATACCATCTGCAACCATATCTTTATGATTTTCATGAGCCCATTCTTCAATTAGTTTGTCAGCTCTATGTCTAGTTTTGCAGTTTTTGCAGTCAATCAAAGGATCACTAAATCCACCAACATGACCTGAAGCTACCCATGTTTTAGGGTTCATTAATATTGCTGCATCTAACCCTACATTATATTTGCTTTCTTGCACAAACTTTTTCATCCATGCTTTTTTTACATTGTTTTTTAACTCTACTCCTAAAGGGCCGTAGTCCCAAGCATTAGCTAGACCTCCATAAATTTCTGAGCCTGGGTAAACAAATCCTCTTGATTTGCACAATGCTACTAATTTTTCCATTGTTAATTCTGACATAAAAATTCCTCCTTTTTACTCAAGTGTGCCAATGGGGACGGAGAATTTTAGCACATTTTAATTATTGAAACAATTTATTTAAATTAAAGTTATGAAATGTGCCAAAATTCTCCGTCCCCATTGGCACACTTGCTAGAAATCAAAAAAACTTTCATTCCTAGCTTTTATTGCTAGGGACGAAAGTTTTATTCCGCGGTTCCACCCTATTTGATTAGTTTATACTAATCCACTTTATTTAATATGCTCCAAAGCTCCCCATATGTTTCTTAATGTTGACTTTCACCTATTTCAACTCTCTAAAAATAAGAAATACATACTTTTTCTTTTTCATCGCATTTATATTCAATACTAGTATTATACGCTTTTGGTTTAGTATTGTCAAGCAATAGAATAAATAAAGCAGTAAAATACATTTTTCGTTATAAACTCTTGACAATTACTATAAATTATATTATTCTCTATTATAGAATAGAAGTGTTAAATTTGTCAAATGAATTAACTAAGATAGAAGATTATTATGATTTGCTTTGCTATAAAGAAGCTATTAAAGAATATAAACTTAATCCTAAAACATATACTCTTGAAGAAATAAAAAAGGAACTTGGCTTAAAGTAGATAAATAAAAGCTAATGAGGTTAAAGCCTCATTAGCTTTTATTGTATTGTTCTTATTGCTTCATCTGTTATTTTATTTTTGTCAAATTTCCTCATTATTAATACCACAACTGCAACTATTGCAAAAGTTACTCCATATATTATTAAACTTAATTGCCAGTTTCCTTTTAACAAACTTGCTCCTGCTAGTGTTGAAGATATTACTGATGGAAATCTTGCTAATGTTGATATTAGTATAAATTCTGTTGGCTTTATTGGTAGTAATGCAGCTATGTATGTTAATAAATCCTTTGGCGTACCTGGTATAAAGAATAGTATAAAAAGTATATATCTAATTGTTTGAGGATTTTGAAATAGTTTACTTTTTTCTATCTTTTCAATTTTTTCTGGTTTTACAAATTCATATATAAACTCTCTTCCAAGTTTATGAACTAATAGATATATAAAGGCTGAAATTATTGCTGCAGAGAGCATTATAAACACTGTTCCCCATACACCTCCATAGCATAAACCTGCTAATATTTCTATTGGTTCTCCTGGTATTATAAATAAAAATATTTGTGCAAATTGAAGTCCAAATAACATTAAAAATCCCATAAAGCCTGACTCATTTACTTTTTGCTTAAATGCTTGTTGTCCTGCTTCATTAGAAAGCTCCTTAAATGTTGGTATCAAGTATATTGTAACTGCTACCATTATTGCTATTACAGCTATTAATAATATTATTTTAAATATTTTAGTTTTTTGTTTCATAATCAATTTCATTCCTTTTTTATACAGCCTCGTCATCACAATCTTGGAATTGTGAATTATATAGATTAGCATAGAAGCCACCTTTTTCTAGTAGTTCTTCATGTGTTCCTTGTTCTATAATATCTCCTTCGTTCATTACTAATATTAAGTCTGCATTTTTTATTGTAGATAACCTATGTGCTATTATAAAACTTGTTCTTCCTTTCATTAAGTTATCCATTGCTGCTTGTATTTGTTCTTCTGTTCTTGTATCTATTGAGCTAGTTGCTTCATCTAGTATTAGTATTTCTGGGTTTGTTAATATAACTCTTGCTATTGTTAATAATTGTTTTTGACCTTGTGATATATTGTTTGACTCCTCATCAATTACCATATCATAGCCTTTTGGTAATGTTTGTATAAAGTGATGAACATGTGCTGCTTTTGCTGCTTCTATTACTTCTTCGTCTGTTGCATTTGGTTTTCCATATTTAATATTTTCTTTGATAGTTCCGCCAAATAGCCATGTATCTTGAAGTACCATTCCAAATACTCTTCTTAAATCTCCACGTTTAAATTCTTGTATGTTGTGTCCATCAATTAATATTGCACCTTTATTTACATCATAAAATCTCATTAAAAGTTTTACTATTGTGGTTTTACCTGCACCAGTTGGACCTACAATAGCAATTTTTTGCCCATCTTTTACTGTTTCATTAAAGTCGTGTATTATAACTTTATCTTCGTTATATCCAAATTGTACATGGTCAAAAGTAACATTTCCCTTTAAGTTTTGAGTTGGTACAGCATTATCTAAATCTGGTTCTTCCTCTGGTTCTTCTAGGAACTCTAATATTCTTTCAGAGGCTGCTGCCATTGCTTGTAGCATACTTGAAATTTCTGCTATTTCATTTATTGGTCTTGTAAATTGTTTGTCATATTGAATAAATGATTGTATATTACCAACTGTAATTTTTCCTTGTACTGCTAAATATCCACCTAAAACTGCAATTCCAACATAACCAACATTTCCTGCAAACTGCATAATTGGGTACATTAAGCCAGACATAAAATGTGATTTCCAGCCTGATGTATATAGTTCATTATTTAATTTTTCAAAAGACTCTGCTTCTTCATTTTCTCTATTAAACACTTTTACTATTGTGTGTCCACCATATATTTCTTCTACTTGACCATTTACATGACCTAAATAGTCTTGTTGTTGTTTAAAGTATTTTTGTGATTTTTTTACTATAAATTTTACTAGTATTACTGCAAATGGTATTATTGCTAGTGAAACTAAAGTCATGGTTACACTTATAGTTAACATCATAATTAATATACCTATAAGTGTACATACTGCTGTTATTATTGATGTAATACTTTGATTCATATTTTGTGAAAATGTGTCTATATCATTTGTTATAATTGACAAAACTTCACCATTTGTTTTCTTATCAAAATATTTCATTGGTAAACGATTTATTTTTTGTGCAACATCGTTTCTTAGTCTATATGTTAGTTTTTGTGATACATTTGTCATCACAAAACTTTGTATTGCTGTAAATATCATACTTACAACATATAAAACAACTAGTGTTAGTAAAATACTTGCTATTTTAGCAAAGTCAATTCCACCTATTCCTGACATTTTGCTTACTACACCATTAAAAATTTCTGTTGTTGCATTTCCAGAAATTTTTGGTCCTACTATTGTAAATACTGTACTTCCTATTGCAAATATTAGCACTACTAGTAATTGCCATTTATAATCAAGTAAATATTTTTTAAATATCTTTTTGGCAGTACCCTTAAAGTCTTTTGCTTTTTCTGTTTGCTTATTTGACTTTTTATTTCCTTTCATTTCTTATTCCTTTCTATTTTTCTAGACAGTTTTATTTTTATGGAGCACACTGTGCTCCGCTACAATTTTTTATATACTACTTAACACTATTATTCTAATTCTTCAGCTGAAAGTTGTGATAATGCAATTTGTTTATACACTTCACAATTTTGCATAAGTTCTTTATGAGTTCCTTTTCCTGCAATTTTTCCATCATCTAACACAATTATTTTGTCTGCATTTAAAACTGTATTTATTCTTTGTGCAACTATAATTACTGTTTTATTTTGTGTTTTTTCTGCTAATGCTTCTCTTAATTTTGCATCAGTTTTATAGTCAAGTGCTGAAAAGCTATCGTCAAAAACAAATATTTCTGGGTCTTTTGCAACTGCTCTTGCAATAGATAAACGTTGTTTTTGTCCACCAGATACATTGCTTCCACCTTGTGCAATTTCAGATTTATATTTATCATTTTTAGTGTCAATAAACTCTGTTGCTTGTGCTATTTCTGCTGCTAATTTCATTTGGTCATCTGACATATTTTCATCACTATATTTTATATTACTTTCTATTGTACCAGAGAATAATACTCCTTTTTGTGGTACAAAGCCTATTACACTTCTTAATTCTTTTTGAGTAACATCTTTAATGTTTACTCCGTCAATTAGTATTTCACCTTTTGTAGCATCATAAAAACGGGGTATTAAATTTACAACTGTAGATTTGCCGCTTCCTGTACTTCCTATAATTGCTGTAGTTTTTCCTGGTTCTGCTGTAAAGTCAATATCACATAATATTGGTTCATCTGCATCAGGGTATTGGAAAGTAACATTTTTAAATTCTACTATTCCTTTTTTGCTTTCATCAAAATGTTTTGGATTTTGTGGGTCTTTTATACTATTGTCTTTTTCTAATACTTCATTAATACGTTTTGCAGATACACTTGCTCTTGGAAGTATAATTGAAATCATTGAAATCATTAAAAATGCCATTACAATTTGCATTGTATATTGTATAAATGCCATAATATCTCCAACTTGAATTGCATTTATATCTACATTTTTTGCTCCTACCCAAATTATCAATAAAGTAACAAGGTTCATTACAAGCATTAAAAATGGCATCATTAGGTTCATTGCATTGTTAACAAACATAAAATTTTTCATTAAGTTTTTATTTGCTGTTTCAAATCTAGCTTCTTCTTTTTTCTCTGTATTAAAAGCTCTAATTACTGGTATGCCTGTAAGCATTTCTCTTGATACCAAGTTTAGTTTATCAACTAGTTCTTGCATTTTTTTGAATTTTGGCATTGCTACTATAAATAATAGCAATACTACTAATAACACTGAGCCAAGTGCAACTCCTATTATCCAAGCCATTGGGTTTTGTTTTAAAGCTATAACTTTAAATAATCCACCTATACCAATTATAGGGGCATAAACAATTACCCTAAACATCATTGATACTACGTTTTGTATTTGTTGAATGTCGTTTGTACTACGTGTTATTAAAGATGCTGTTGAAAATTCTTTAAATTCGCTAATTGAAAATCCTAATATCTTTTTAAATATTTTTTCTCTTAAATTTTTTCCAAGTTTGGCTCCAACACGAGATGACAAAAACATTACTGTAATACCACATACCATACTAACTGCTGCTACAGCTAGCATTTTTAGTCCCTCTATCCAAATATATTGGCTTTGATAGTTATTTGGATCAACTATTGCCTCTGTTATTCCATTGTTTACAATTCTTGTTATGTAATCTGGTAGTGCTAAGTCCGCATATGCTTGAATTGCAAGTAATATAACTATTAAGACTACTGCTACCCATGATTGTTTTAAGTTTTTTAATATTTTAAGCATTTAATTTTCTTCCTCTCTAAAAAAAATAGCATCGTGCCATATATTATACATGACATAATGCTTTTTGTTAACATTTTTCACATAATTTTTACATTTCTTTAGAAAGTGTGCCAATGTGGACGGAGAATTTTGGCACACTTTTATTCTAATATACTTCCTGCTTGGATGTTGTTTCCTCTTAGGAATTCTGCGGTGCTCATTCTTTTTGCGTTTTCTGCTTGTATTTCTAGTATTTGTAGTATTCCTTGTTTGGCTTTGATAAATAGCCCTTGTTTTGGGTTTGTAAATAATATTGTTCCTGCTTCCAAGTCATTTAGTTTGTATTCATATTCTTTTAGTTCAGGAAATGTATTTAATAATTCTTGTTCAGACATTAGTTTTGCTTTCCAGAATTTTAGCTTTTTACCATCTAAAAATGTATATGCTCCCATTATTGGGTTCAAGCCTCTAATTAGATTTTTAATTTGTTCTGCTGTTTGGTTTTGCCAGTCTATTTTTGCCATTTCTTTGCTAAGCATTGGAGCCATTGTAAAATCTTCTCCTTGTTTTTCTCTTGGTGCTTTTCCTTGTTCTATCAAGTCAAGAGTTTTTACTAATAGTTCTCCTCCAATTTTTGTTAGTCTATTCCAAAGTTCTCCTGTTGTTTCATCTTCTCCTATTTCTACTTCTTGTTTTAAAATCATATCTCCTGTGTCCATTCCTGCATCCATATACATTGTGGTAATTCCTGTTGTTTTATCTCCATTTAAAACTGCCCATTGTATTGGGGCTGCTCCTCTGTATTTAGGTAATAGTGAACCATGTACATTTATGCAGCCTAATTTTGGAATATCTAGCAACTCTTGTGGTAATATTTTTCCATATGCTACAACACATATTATATCTGGTTTTAGAGCTTTCATTTGCTCTATAAATTCTGTGTTGTTTCTTACTTTTTCAGGTTGATATATTTTCAAACCATTTTCTAAAGCATATTGTTTTACTGGTGATGCTATCATTTTCATTCCTCTGCCTTGAGGTTTGTCAGGATTTGTTACAACTGCTAATATGTTATGTTTTGCTTCTACTAAGCATTTAAGACTTTCTTTTGCAAAATCTGGTGTTCCCATAAATATAATATTAAGCATTTACATTCCTCCTATTTTTGCTCTTCTGGTGTTGAATACTCTAATGTACCTGGAATGACTTTGTCTATAAATAATATTCCTTCCAAGTGGTCTATTTCGTGGGCTATTGCTTGTGCTAACAAGCCTTCTCCTTCTATTTTTATTTTTTCTCCATTTTCGTTTAAGGCTTCCATTACTACTTTTTCTGGTCTTATTACTTTACCAAACTGATTTGGAAAACTTAGGCAACCTTCTTCTACTTCTTGTGTTCCTTTTTCTTCTACTATTTTAGGATTTACTAATTTAATTGGTCCTTTTTCGTCATACAAATCAATTACTACTAGCCTTTTTAATATTCCTATTTGTGGAGCTGCTAAGCCTACTCCATCATATTTGTGCATAGTTTCAACCATGTCGTCTAATATTTCTCTTATTTTATCGTCAACTATTTCTACTTCTCTTGATTTTTTTCTTAGTATTTCGTCTGTTGTTTGTCTTATTATCCTTATTGCCAAAGTCATTTCCCCCTATTCTAATTTTTATCTCTCCCTATTAATTTAAATGTTAATTTTTAAAAGAATTAGTATATTGCGCGGAAAAGTGTATTAAAAAGGCAAGGGCGCATACGCCTGTATGTAACCGCGTTTTTAATGCACTTTGACAAAGCAAGATGCTGATTATTTTAAAAATTACAGCCAGTTATTTGGATTTAAATCAACACTAACTCTGTTAATATTATTCTTTCCTTCTTTTGTTTGTCCATATTCATTCAGCATATCGTTTATCAAATTGATTGTTTCATCACCAAATTTACATTTAATAATTATACGAAAACGATATTTGTTTTTTATTTTGTCTACTGGTGCTGGCATTCCTTTATATAACATTATTCCTAAATTCTCAGTAATTACTCTGTTTTTTAAGTATTTGTGTAATTGCTCTGTTATTTTAAATGCTGACATTTGGTTTTCTGAACTAACACCAACTACTATTATATCGCAAAATGGTGGATATTTCAATTGTTTTCTTAACATAATCTCTGTATCGTAAAACAATTTATAATCTTGCTTTTTAGCACATTCTATACTAAAGTTGTCAGGGTTATATGTTTGTATTATTACCCTACCTTGTGTTTCTTCTCTTCCTGCTCTACCAGCCACCTGTGTTAGTATTTGAAATGTTCTTTCTGTTGCTCTAAAATCATCTATGTTTAAACTACTATCTGCTGCAATAACTCCTACTAAAGTAACATTTGGAAAATGGTGTCCTTTTACTACCATTTGTGTTCCTATTAAAATATCTATGTTTTCATTTTTGAATTTGTTTAATATTTCTTCATGTGAATTCTTTTTAGTTACTGTGTCCACATCCATACGAATTGTTGTTGCTTCTGGAAATAGTAAGTTTATTTGTTCTTCTAATTTTTGTGTACCAGCTCCAAAGTATTTGATATTTTTACTATGACATTGTGGGCATTCTTTTGCTATTTCTTCCTCATACCCACAATAATGGCACTTTAGCTTTTTGTTACTTGCATGATATGTTAATGTAATATCACAGTTCTTGCATTTTATGGTATGTCCGCAATCTCTACACATTACAAAGGTCGAGAAACCTCTACGGTTTAAAAATAGTATTGTTTGTTTATGATTTTTTAAGTTTTCTTTTATTGCTTGGTGCAACTTTCCACTAATCATAGATTTATTGCCTTGTTCTAATTCGTGCCTCAAATCTACTACTTCCACTTCTGGTAGGCTAGCATTATTAGCCCTTTTGGTTAATTCTAATAATTCTATTTCACCATTTTGTGATTTATAATATGTATCTAAGTCAGGAGTAGCACTTCCTTCTACCAAACATATGCTGTTTTCTTTTGCTAAATATCTAGCAATTTCTCTAGTATGATATTTGGGTGTAGTTTCTGATTTATATGATTGGTCATGTTCTTCATCTATTATTATTAAACCTAAATCTTGTATTGGAGCAAATATTGCTGAACGTGCTCCTATTACAATTTTAGCTTCTCCTCTTTTTATTTTGTTCCATTGGTCATATCTTTCTCCTACTGATAGTTTGCTATGTAATACTGCAATGTTTTCTTCTCCAAAACGTGCTATAAATCTATCTACTGTTTGTGGTGTTAATGATATTTCTGGAACTAACATAAGGCTTGATTTTCCTAAGTTTAATACCTTATCTATTAGTTGCAAATATATTTCTGTTTTTCCTGAACCAGTTACTCCAAATAATAGAAATTCAGAATTAAACTGGTCATCAATTGCGTCTGCTACTGCATTATATGCTTTACTCTGTTCATCATTTAGTTTAAGTGGTTTGTCCCTATTTATTGTTTTGTGTAAAAAAGGATTTCTTTCTACCTGTTTTTCTACTATCTCTATATATCCATTTTTTTGTAAAGTATTTAATACAGCTTTGCTTACATCTGCAAATGTTTCTAAGTCTGATATTATTACTCCCTCATTGTCTATTAAAAATTCCAATGCTCTTATTTGTTTTTCTGATTTAATAATTTTATTTTCTATTTCTTGTTGTATTTGTTCTGCATCTTTTTTTAAATATATAAAGTTTGCATTTTTTTCTTTTACTCTATTTTCTACTACTTTTGTAGTAGTTCCTGGTGGTAACATTAGTTTTATACAGTCTGATACATTGCAAAAGTATCTTTTAGCCATCCAATTTGCAAGTTTTATATTTTTCTCATCTAAATAGTTTCCATTTACAGTAATAATTTCTTTTACTTTATATTGAGAAGTTTCTTTAATATTAACTACAAAGCCTTCGTCTAGTTCTTTTCTATTTGAAAAGGGTACAAGAACTCTAGCACCTAAATTTATTTTAGGTGCTAAGTTCTCTGGTATTTGGTAATCAAATACTTTATTTAATTGCTTTGCATTACTATTTAGTATAACTTCTGCTATCATTTTTCCTCTTTACTTTACTTTTTTGGCTACTACTGCAAATCTTCCATCTTCTACATGGTAATCACATGTAGATAACGTAATCAATTGTTCTCCATATGTAGCTGTATCTTCTATTTTATACATTGATAATTTTTTTATATTGTTTATGTAGTTATCAAATTCCGTTTTGGTTTTAGCATCTTTAAAGAAATAGTACTTAAATACATCTTGTTTTTTATAATATACTTGTGATTGAAATACTGCAATTACTTGATATGTACCAACTTCATTTAAAGTCGAAAATTCAAATGTTTTGTGTTCTTTATAAAAACTCTCTTTTTTATATTTAGTTAGTGTTTCAAACATCTGCTTTCCTTCACTTCTATGTCCATAAATCAAGAAATTTGCTGTTGGCTTTTCAATGCTACAATCTTTATCTAAAAAGATACTTCCTAATTCATTGTATTTCTTTTTGAAATTATGATTTATGTAATAATCATTATTATCTGTTTGTACTACTGGATAGTTAATGTTTGTATCTTCTATTTTTATCCAACCAACAATGTCATTATTTTCTTTCTTTAAGTCTGCAAGTTTCTCTAGCATCACCTTTTCAGCAGCTTCTTCTCCATTTTCATCTTTTGCAGTTTCAATATCATTTTCTATATCACTTGCTATATTATCTGTATCTTCTTTTTGGCTCCATTGTTGATAAAAGTGATATATTAAATATCCAGCTGAACCTATTAAAATAATTGCAAAAATAGTTATTAAAACCATTTTTGTAGATTTTTGACTGTGTTTTTCTTTACTCATTTTTACCTCACTTTACAAAATTCTATTAAGATTTTATCACATATTTTTCCAAAGTAAAAGAGCAAAATTGAAACTAATTTTGCTCTCGTTCTTTTTTAATGTATTTATACCATGTACTTAGGTATATTACTATAGTCATTGGAAACACTATTACCACTTTATTATTATAGTTTAAGGCTGTGTTGAAATCCAGATGAAGCATTGCTAAAAATGCTCTGGTCATTCCACAATTCCAGCATTCTTTTCCTAGTATTAGTTTATATATACACAAGTTTTCTAATATTGGACTATTAGTTGGTATTATATATAAAGCTGTTAAAAGGATAATATTAACTATAATAAATAAAATAATCTTAGTTGCTTTTGATTGGGTTTCCATCTTTATCTGTGAAACTTCCTGTTATAATCATGATAAGATCTATTAAAGTCCAGATTCCGCATCCACCTAAAGTGATTAATTGTAATATTCCTGTTCCTATTTTTCCAGCATAAAATCTGTGAACTCCAATTCCTCCAAGAAATATACATAATAATAATGTTGTTAGCCAATCTTTTTCGCTTTTCATTTTACACATCCTCCTTAAAATATATTATGCTTATATAATATATTTTTTGTCGAATTTTGTAAATAGTCTTTTATGATTTTTTACTTAAAATATAATTCTGGATTTAATTGTTCGCTATTTTTTAATATTTCAAAATGAAGATGTGATTCATCCGAAACTTCAAAAGCTGCAGAATTTCCAACTGTACCAATACTTTGTCCCTGTTTAACCTTTTCTCCCTCTACTACAAATTCTGTTGATAAAAGGTTTGAATATACTGTTTTATATCCATTTACATGTTCAACAATAATTGTTATACCATAACGTGGGTCATTTTTTATAGATTTTACAGTTCCATCTGCTGCTGCTTTTACTACTGTTGTTTTATCTGCTGCAATATCAATTCCATTATGTGTTGTCCAAACATCTAAAGTGCTAGAATATACCAATTTATTATCAGCAAATTCTTTCATTATCTCTCCTGAAACTGGCATTTTAAATTCTGGATCTTTTACTGTTTCTGTTTTTGTTTCATTTTTAGTTTCAGTATTCTTAGTTGTAGTTTTTGTTTCTTCCTTTTTAGTATTAGATTTTTCATCTTCTACAATACTTGTATTAACTGCAATTTTTTCTGTATTTTCAGTTGAATTTTTCATTTCATCTACTGTTTTACCATATGATGTACTGGTTTCTTCTGTTGGTGTAATTGTTCCTAAAGTATTTGTGTTTATTCTACTAATTTCATTTGTTTTATTTAATGTATTTCCATAAACAAAAAAAGTTATTACAAATGCAATTACTGCTAGTGCAAGTACTGTTCCTGCTATATATAACATCTTTTTTGTATCTATTCCCTCTCCATTTCCTCTTCTATATTCTCTTCTCATAAAATAATTCCTCCTTAATTTTTCTTTAGTATCATTATTAACAAGTTTGAGAAATTTATACAAAAAATGTTAAATATCTTGTATTTTTACATTTGTGTAAAAATGTTGAATTATTTCTTCATAATTTTTACCTTGTTTTGCCAAGCTATCTGCTCCTGTTTGGCTCATTCCAACTCCGTGTCCATAACCGATTACTTCAAATATAATGTTATCTTTTTCAATTGTTACTTTGAAATTAGCTGACCTTAAACCCAAAATTGTTCTAACCTCTACACCTGACAATTCTAAATTACCTATTTGAATAGTTTTTACTCTATTACCTTCTGTATATTCTTTTATTTTTATACAATCTTCTTGTGAAAAATCTATTTTGAAGTTACTATGAACCTTTTTTACTTTTTCTTGAAACTCTTCTTTAGTAAAAGTTGCTTTAGAAGAATATTGGCTATATGCATCTTCTCCTGATGTTTCAACTGATTTTAAATATGGATATCCACTTCCACCCCATACGTTTAATGGTGCTTCTGTATATCCACCACTATTTGCATGAAAAAAAGCATTTATTGGTTTGCCTTCATATGTAATCATTTTACCTTTTGTTTCATTTACTGCATTTACAATTTTGTTCCAATATTCAGTTCTGTTTTCTTCTTTCCATTTTGCTAATCTGTTTTCTTTAGAAATCCATGCTTGGCAACAAGCAGAAGAATCACAAATATTTGCATCTCCATGTTTTTTTGCCCCACTTGTAATTTTATACAAGGTATATGTTCTAGCAACAACCGCTTGTGCCTTTAAAGCCTCTTTTTCAAAACTTGCAGGCATTTCACTACTTACTACTCCATACAGATATTCATCTAGTCCTAGTTCTTCAACTTTATTTGTTGATGTATGCAATAGCTTTACCGTGTTATACTGCTTATAATCATAGTCTGCCACTGTTTGTTGTTCTTCCTTGTTTTCTGCATTATTTGCATTTGTCGGTTTTGTTGTGCTTGTAAATATTATAGGAATAGAAAAACACAGTATCAAAAATATTAGAATATATGCTAAATATCTTTTCAATTTACTTATCTTCTCCTTTTAATTCTTTTATTTTTAAGCGTCGTAATATTATAATTTTTAGAGCGTGGTTTCGTGGGGACCGACAACTTAGAATGTGTTATAAATTTTTCACTAGTGGAAAATTGTATTACACATTCTTAGGCAGTTGGGGGTTGGAGCGATAAAAATTATAATATTACGACGCTTATATAACAATACATTCAATCAAATTGCTAATTTTACCCTCATATTTTCTAATACTCGTTTTTCTATACGCGAAACCTGCACTTGAGTAATACCCATAATTTTAGCAATTTCAGTCTGTGTTTTTCCCTTATAATATCTTAAAAGAATTACCTGCTTTTCATTATCCTTTAAATTATCAATAGCCTGCTGAATACACAATTTATTTGTTAAAACATTTGCCTCATCAATTTCATTTGACATTTTATCCAATAAACTTAATCCATCATCTCCCTCATCTCCTAATTGTTCATCTATCGAATAAATAGGTTGAAATGCCTCTAGAGATAAAGCAACTTCTTCTTTAGAAGTTCCCAACATCTTAGCCAATTCTTCAATTTTTACTTCTTGCCCAGTTTTTCTATAATATTCATTTTTAGTTTCTAAAGCCCTTATTGCAAGTTCTTTCAAACTCCTACTAATTCTTATAGGACCATTATCTCTAATATATCTTTTTACTTCACCTAAAATATATGGAACCGCATATGTAGACAATCTTACTTCAAATTTACTGTCAAACCTCTTCACACACTTTATAAATCCCATTACACCTATTTGATACAAATCCTCTAGTTCATACCCTCTATCCTGAAAACGCTTCACGATGCTCCAAATAAGACCTTTATTGGTTTCAATTAAATATTGCATGGCATTTTTATCACCTTGTTGAGCTTTTATAATGTCCTCTATTTTATTTTCAAATTCTTCTTGCATAAAAAAATGCCTCCTATCTTAATTGATTAGAGCATTTTTTTCTTCTTCTATTATTTCGTCATCTTCTTTTTTTATTCTTTTTTTCATTACTACTTTTGTTCCAATTCCAACTACTGAATGAATTTCTACTTCATCCATAAAACTCTCCATTATTGTAAACCCCATACCAGATCTTTCAAGATTTCCTTTTGTCGTATATAAAGGTTTTCTTGCAAGCTCTACATCCTCAATTCCTTTTCCATTATCGGAAATTTCTATTTCAAGTACATCATCTAGCAATGTAGCCCTTAATTTTATTATTCCTTCTGTATCTTCATAAGCATGTACTATACAGTTTGTAACCGCTTCTGATACAGCAGTTTTTATATCTGCCAATTCTTCAATTGTTGGGTCTAGTTGTGCAGCAAATGCTGCTACTGTGATACGTGCAAATGCTTCGTTTCTTGATTTACTCACAAACTGAAGCTCCATTTCATTATCATACCTGCTTTTCATTTTATTACCTCCTTAACTTACCTTACGGTTTTGAGTAATTGGAATTATCTTAGTAATTCCACTCATTTCTAATACTTTTTCAATTGACTTACTTGTATTTGCAATTTCTACAATTCCTCCAAGCATTTTAGCAAGTTTGTATCTTCCTATTAAAAGTCCTATTCCTGCACTGTCCATAAAAGAAACCTTACTAAAATCAAACACAACTTTTCTAGGCATAAATCTCGTAATTTCATTATCCATTTTCCTCCTTATTATTTCTGTGGTATGATGGTCTATCTCCTCTGTAATTTGAATGTATAAGCAGTTATCTAGTTCATCAAATTCACTTGTCATATGTGTACCTCCTTTAATTGTTTTGCTTGTCCTATTATACATTTTTTTCCAGTTTATTGCTAGAGCAAAAGCTAGGAAGTTTTGTCGTTTTTTAGGAAGTTATCGACATTTTTTCCTTACACAAGGGAAAAAAAATACAAATAACTGGTAGCCATAGGCTACCAGTTATTTGTGTTATAAACTTTTAATTCTTTCTTCAACTTTTTCTAGCATTTCTTTGTATTTAGCAAGTTTTGCTTTTTCTTCATTTATTTTTGCTTCTGGTGCTTTGTTTACAAAGCCAGGATT
>CAKOVW010000027.1 GCA_934122125.1 uncultured Clostridia bacterium
ATTATATTTTATATAACTTTCTACTATAATTTGTGGATATGACATATACTTTCTAAATTTTATTATCGTTTCTGTTGCCTCTAGTAATTCCTCATAATTATTTACTTCAATATAAGTTTTGAATTTTAGAATCCAATTCTTCTTTGTATGCAATTTATATGTATAGTCTTCATAGTATTCTTCGACTTTAAACTTATTTTTGTCTAAGTCATTCCAAACATCAAAGAAATATTTATATATTCTCGCCTCTGTATCTTCTATAAAAACATTATCATCTTTTTTAGATATAGCATGTACTTCTATTTCTGGTATTTCTGCAATTTTGTATGTGAGAAATCCATTGCCAGTTATATCTGTATTGATTGCTTTTTCAGTGAAATCCAACTGATAAATATCTTCTAAGTTACTAATTCTACGTCTTTCATATTTAAATCTCATTGAACTAAACCAGCTACTTACTAGTATAGTAATTATAATAAATATACCAATTATTATTGTAGCTCGTTTTATAATAATTCTTTTTCTAATCGCCTCTTTTGAGTTTTGCTTTTTAAACTTTTCATATATGTCAAAGCCATATTTATCTATTATGTCTGCTTTTTTATTTTGTTCAGATATTTCGATTTCTTTCCATTCTTCATTATTATTTATCATTTTTTCTCCTATATAAGCAAATTTATTTTTCAAAATATTTTTCTCTTACATACTCATATATCATTATGCTTGCTGCTACTGAAGCATTTAGGCTTTCTGTTTTTCCTAGCATTGGTATTTTAACTCTTTGGTCTGCTAAGTCTTGTATCTCTTTTGATACTCCTTTTGCTTCATTTCCAATTATTATTACTTTTTTATTATATTTTATATCATATACACTTTTATCTGTGTCTAATGATGTTGCTACTACTTCAAATTTATGTTTTTTTATCATTTGCAATGTTTTAGCCAAATTGTCAGTTGTTATTATATTCATTCTAAATATAGCTCCCATTGTTGAGCGCACAACCTTTGGGTTATATGGATCTGCACTGTCTGATGATAATATTATTTGTTTTAAGTTTGCACTGTCTGCTGTTCTTAATATTGTTCCTAAGTTACCTGGATCTTGTATTCCATCTAATGCAAGTATAATGTCTTCTTTGTAATCTATTTTGTCTATGCTATCTCCTTTTTCAACTACTGCAAGAATTCCTTGTGGGTTTACAACATCTGTTATAGAAATGAATAATTTTTTAGTTACATATATGCAATTATATTTTGCAATTTCATATAGAAGTGATTGTTCAAAACTTTCAGTATATTCGCAATCTTCACATACAACAATAGTTTTTATATTTACCGCTTCTTCAATTGCTTCTCTTACTAATTTTATTCCTTCAACTATATATTCGTTTGTTTCATCTCTAAACTTTTTATCTTTTAGCTTTTTAATATATTTAATTTGTTCATTATCTTTACTTGAAATTACTTGCATAACTTTTCCTTTCTATCTATAATCTAGTATTTATTATACCAATTTTCATCTTTTTTATCAATGTTTTATAAACTACATAAATAAAAAACTCACATCTGCAATTTGACGATTCTGATGTGAGTTTTTATATCTAATCGGCAAAACAATGTTTGTGGATTGTTATTTTCTATATTTTTATTATACATTCATTATTAAAAAAGTCAATAAATCTAAATAATATTAACTTTGTCATATCTATTAATTAGGAATTATAATTGATTTAAATAATTTTGATTTTTATAAAAAATATGTAAAATAAATACCTCACTAGTATCATTTTTTACTTCATATATGATAATAAAATTATTGATTAAAAGTTTTCTAAGATTTTTAAATTTTGATTTAAATATGTTTTGATGCCTTTCTGGCCAATATTGTAATGTTAATATTTTATCTCTTATCTTTTTATAGTTTTGTTTTGCAATATTAGGCTCTTGAAGTTGGTTAGCTATATATTCATAAATAAATTGTAATTCTTCTTCAAAAGCCATTGTTGTGTTTATTTTATATTTATTCATTTATCTTATACTTTTCCTCCATTTCTTGGAAGAAATTTTGTGCAAGTCTGTAATTACCATTTTCTACATCTTGTAATCCTTGTTCTACCTTTTCGTAAATATCCTTTTTAAAGCTCTCATAATCATCAAACTTCTCATTAAAATACTTTTCGATTAATTTTTCTACTTTTTCTTTTTCAAATTTTTCATAGGCTTCATTACTTAATAGAACTAAATCATTATAGCCGTTTTTGGTAATATATACTGGTTCATTTGTTGCATGACATAATTTTGATATTTCATTATAATTATTTCTTAAATCTGCACATGGTCTAATTAATGCCATAAAATAACCTCCTTTAATTTATGGTCAAATTATATCATAATTATATTATTAGCACAATACATATTTCCATTTTTTGTTAAAAATTGATAGTGTACTATTACATACACTATCAATAAATTTAAATTTCAATTACAGTATTCAAAAATTCTTTAGCTTTTTCTATGATGTTTTCATTTTCTTTAATTCGTAGTGTAACATAAGGTTCTACTGCATTAGAGAACTTAACTAGCATAGGGTATTTTGTAATTAAAGCATTTACCATTTCTGGTTTAATTTTTTCTTTTACAAAATAGAACACAATTCCGTTTTCTCTTTGAGCTATTTTTAAGATGTTTGCTTTTCTTGCAAGTTGTTTTATTCTTGCAATATCTATTAAGTTTTCCAATTCTTTTGGAAGTCTACCATATCTATCAATAACCTCATCAATAACATTTTGAAGTTCTTCTTCTGTTCTACATAAAGCAATATTCTGGTATATTTCAATTTTTTGACTACTATTTTCAATAAAGTTATCTGGTATATAGCTAGAAACAGCTAAGTCAATTTGTACATCTTGTTCTTCTACTACTTCTATGCCTTGCATCTCTTTTATAACTTCATCTAGCAATTTACAATATGTATCGTAGCCGACTTGCTCCATGTGTCCATGTTGCATTTCTCCAAGCATACTTCCTGCTCCACGAATTTCCAAATCTCTCATTGCTATTTTAAATCCTGAGCCAAATTCGGTAAATTCTTTAATAGCTTTTAAACGTTTATCTGCAACTTCTGATAATAGTTTATCTCTTTTATATGTTACATAAGCATACGCTTGTTTGTCGCTTCTACCAACTCTACCTCTAATTTGGTAAAGCTGTGCTAAGCCTAATCTATCTGCATTTTCTACTATTATAGTATTAGCATTTGGTATGTCTATTCCAGATTCTAATATTGTAGTACATACTAGTACATTTATTTCGTGGTTTATAAAGCTTTCCATTATTTCTTCTAGTTCTTTACCACTCATTTTTCCATGAGCAAATCCTACTTTAGCTTCTGGAACTAACATTGATATTTCATTTGCTTTTTTCTCAATACCTTCTACTTGGTTAAATAGGTAAAATACCTGTCCGCCTCTTTCAATTTCTTTAGTTATTGCTTCTGTTATCACTTCTTGATCATATTCAAGAACATAAGTTTGTACTGGTTTTCTGTTATGAGGTGGTTCATATATAACTGACATATCTCTAACACCAACTATTGACATGTGTAATGTTCTTGGTATTGGTGTTGCGGTCATTGTTAATACATCTATATTTGTTCTTAATTTCTTTATTTTTTCTTTATCTTTAACTCCAAAACGATGTTCCTCATCTATTATTAAAAGCCCTAAATCCTTAAAATTAACATCTTCACTTAGTAGTCTATGTGTTCCAACAACCACATCAACTTCACCCAATTTAAGTTTCTTTATAATTTCATCTTGCTCTTTTTTGGTTTTAAATCTATTTAATAATTCAACATTTACAGCAAATTCTTGCATTCTAGTTTTAAATTCTTCATATTGCTGATTTGCAAGTATTGTAGTTGGTACTAAGTATGCAACTTGTTTTTGGTCCATAACCGCCTTAAATGCAGCTCTTATTGCAACTTCTGTTTTACCATATCCTACATCTCCACATAAAAGTCTATCCATTGGTTGTGGTTTTTCCATATCTTTTTTTACATCTTGTATACATCTTAATTGATCATCTGTTTCTGTATATGGAAAACTATCTTCAAATTGTTTTTGCCAAGGAGTATCTGGTGAAAAACTAAATCCTTTTATCTTTTGACGTTTGGCATATAGTTCTATTAAATCTTTAGCAACCGCTTCTAAGTTTTTCTTTACTTTGCTAGTTGTTGCACTCCACTCTTTTCCACCTAGCTTATTTAGTCTAGGAGATGAATTATCTCCTCCACCTATATACTTTCTAACACTATCTAAGCTATTTGTAGGAACATATAGAATGTCATCATTTCTATATTTAATTTTAATATAGTCTTTTGTTACACCATCTGCTGTAATTGTGTTTACTCCTATAAATTGTCCTATACCATGTGTTTGGTGTACTACTATATCACCTGGTTTTAAATCTGCAAATACAATTTTTTCGCTATCTTTAAATGTACTAGATAATTTCTTTTTTCTTTTTACAGGTTCTTCAAAATTATTTTGCAAACTAATTACTATTAAGTTTAAATCATAATTTTCAAAACCAGAAGAAAAACCTCCAATTGTTACTATAATTTCTCCTGGTTTAACATTTTCCGCTTCTTGTTCATATTTATAATTTATTTGATTTTCTTTTAAAATGTCGCATAGTTTTTTAGCACTTATTTCATTACCAGCAAGTAATACTACTTTCTTTTTATTCTTTTGATATGTTACAATATCTGCAAGTAGTAAATCTAGTTGTAGGTTATAGAAGTTGATTTCTCTAGTTTCAAAATAGTATTTTTGAATGTTTTTAATTGAGTCATTTTGTTCTAAATATATTATTTGTTTTTCTTCAAAGTTATATTCAAATTTACTAATGTTTTCAATTGCTTCTGGCACAAACTTTTCTTTTTCTATTAATGATGCAATTAGTTTGTTGTTATCTTCTATTATGTTTGTTTTTCTTTGATTTATTTTGGTCTTTTCATCTAATAAAAGTAAATATTCATCTGACATATAGTCTAAAAATGAAGCCTGATTTTCATAAAATTCATTAAAATATTTATTGATTTTAGAAATATAATCTCCATTTTTTATAAGTTCTATGTCTTCTATTTCTTCAGGATATTTTTCTTGTATATTTTTTACCGCTTTTGATAAATCTTGTACTATTAATTCATGTGCTGGGAATATAGTTATTTCTTTTAGCATTTCTGTTGATCTTTGTGAAGATATTTGAAAAAATCTAATTGAATCAACTTCATCTCCCCAAAACTCAATTCTAACACCAATTTTTTCTGATAATCCAACATCTACTATTCCGCCACGAATACTAAATTGTCCTTTGTTTTCAATCAGATCACTTCTCTCATAACCAAGTCCAACTAGTTTTTCTTTAATTCCATCTAATAAATATGTTTTTCCAACTTCAAAATCTATAACATTTTGATACAAAGTGTCTTTAGCAACCATTTTTTGCATAATTGCTTCTATTGTTGTAACTATTATTATTGGTTCTTTTTGTTTTTTAGCCAAGTACATTTTGTTTAATACATCAATTCTTTTATATTCAATTTCTTTACTTTGTGCAACATAGTCATAACTTGTAATTTCTTTTTTAGAAAAGAAATATGTTTGTTTTATAAGTTTCTTTAAGTCTTGATATAACTTACGTGCTTGTATTTCATTATATGTTACTAACACCATTGGTCTTTTAGTTTTATTAAAAATAGCTGCTAGTACATGTAGTTTTTCAACGTCAACTAAGCCCGATATAGCTATCGGGCCTGTTTTACTAATTTGTTTTGTGAGTTCTTGGAACTTTTTATTTTCTTCCAATGTTTTAATTAAAAAGTTCATTTTGAATTATCCCTCTACGAAATATTGTTTATACCAAATTAAGAAGCAATATATTGTATAAACTTTTCTATGTGTCATTGCTTTTCCTTCATAATAGTCATTTAAAAGTTTAACTATTTTATCTGTGTCAAAGAATTTTGCTGCATATTCACTTTCAAAAGTTTCTTTTACTTTATTATACCATTTTTCTTCTTTTAGCCAATATTTGAATGGAACCATAAATCCCTTTTTCTCTCTTTGTGCCCATTCCTTTGGAACTATTTTAGCAGCTGCTTTTCTTAATGCATATTTCGTTGTGTCTTTTCCAACTATTTTGTATTCTCTTGGTAGTTTAGAAGCGGTATCAAATACAACTCTATCTAATATAGGAACTCTTAACTCAAGTGATGCTGACATAGTCATTTTATCTGCTTTTAATAGAATATCATTTGGTAACCATAAATGCATATCTAAATATTGCATTTTGATTAAGTCATTTTGGTCCTTTACTTTTGCAAATATTGGAGCTGTAACATCTTTAAAACTAATATTAGTTTTGTATTCTGGTTTTAATACATCATTTGCTTGTTCATCATCAAATATAAATGCTTGGCCAATATAGCTGTCTTCAATTGGTGTTCCTTCTGAAATTAAGAAGTTTTTTCCTTTTATGTTTGGTAATTTTTCAGCAAATTTTTTCATTTTTGCTCTAAATGAAAGTGGTAGTTTTTCATAAGCATTATAGAATTTTGTTCTATGGTATGTTTGGTAACCTCCAAATAATTCGTCTGCTCCCTCACCAGATAAAACTACTTTTACATCTTTTGCAGCTAATCTTGATAAATGATATAAAGGAACTGCTGAAAGATTTGCATGTGGTTCATCTGAATAATATTGTACATCTTCTAATGAATCAAAAAATTCTTCATCAGATATAATTTTGCTAGTATTTTTTATTCCTAAAATTTTTGATAAATCTTTAGCATAAACTGTTTCATCAAAATTATCATAATTAAATCCTACTGTATATGTTTTGTCTGGCTTTGCATAAGATACAACATAACTTGAATCTACACCAGATGATAAAAATGAGCCGACCTCAACATCTGCTATTCTATGATAATCTATTGAACTTGTTATTGTTTCATGTATACTATTTACAGTTTCTTCAAAGTTTTTCTTTTCTTCTATAAAGTTAAATGTATTGTATTCTGTTACTTCTAATTTACCATCTTTGTAAGTAAATTGATGACCTGGCTTTAGCCTATATACTCCTTTGAAAAATGTTTCATCTAATGCAGAGTATTGGAAAGTTAAATATGTTTTTAAAGCCTCTTCATTTAATTCCTTTTTAAATTTTGGATGTGGTAAAAAGCTCTTTATTTCTGAGCCAAATATAAACATACCATCTCTGTTGTAATAATAAAATGGTTTTATTCCAAAATGATCTCTTGCACCAAAAAGAACTTTGTTTTTAATATCCCATATTACAAATGCAAACATTCCTCTAAGTTTTTTAGTAATTTCTTGTCCATATTCTTCATATCCATGAAGAATAGTTTCTGTATCAGAATTATTGGCAAAAACATGTCCTTTTGCCATTAAGTCTTCTTTTAATTCTTGATAATTATATATTTCTCCATTAAATAAAATAACCATTGAGCTATCTTCATTAAACATTGGTTGATGCCCATTACTTAGGTCTATTATACTTAATCTTCTAAATGCTAGAGAGATTTTATCATCTTCATAAAATCCCTCATCATCTGGTCCTCTATGTTTTATAGTATCTGACATACTTTTTATTATTTTTCTATCTTTTTCTCCATCTTCAACATATCCTACAAATCCACACATATTTTATCTCCTCTTTTCCTTTTTGTAGTATACACAAAAATGCCATTATTTGCAAGATATATTTGTGATTTTTTATAAGAATACCACCAAAAGAAGAGCCTAACCAAAGTTAAGCTCTAAATGTATAATTTCTAATTAGAAATTACTGGATTATTTTATCATGCAATACTTATTTTTTGTAGCAAGCCCTCCTCTGATGTGCCGTTCTTTTTTGTTCTGCTCAAGAACTTTCCGAACTTTATTTGCGAGTATAGTTGAGAACATAGGAAGTCTTTTGGTTAAATCAACATAAGCTGTAGATTTGCTAACGCCCAAAACTGTTGCTGCCTGTCTTACCGTTGATTGGTTTTCATACATGTACCAACCAATATTTAGACACCGCTCTTTAAAATCCTTTTGCATGTAAAAACCTCCCTAAATATTAATTAGTCCTATTAGACTAATACACTATTATTATACTCTTGAATTATGTAGATGTCAAATTCTGGATTTACTTAACAACCTCACTTAGCACTTTTGCTAGGTATTTCATACTTACTAAAGTTTGATCTAATGTATTACCTGTTGCACCTACTTCTATAATTGTTGCTGCTTTTGATACATGTTGATTATATCCAGACCCTCTTAATACTATTGGTTTAAATAACCCAGGGTATAGTTCATTTGCTTTTTCCTGAACTTTTATTGCAAACTTTAAGTTTTGTGCCCATTCTTCATGTTTTATACTGCTTTCGTTTCCTCCTATAACAAACATAAGCTGAGCTGCATATTCCTCCCCAATTTTTACTGTTGGAGCATATGTGCTATCTCCTATAGCATCTCTATGTAAATCTATTGCTATGTCAGTGTTTTTGTTTTCATCCAACAATTTAGTTACTGTTTTTAACGAGCTCGCATATGAACCACTATATGATGGGTAGTCATGGTAACTTTCATCATGTATTACATTGTATCCATAGCTTTTTAGCTGAGCTTCTAATTCATTTCCAACTCTTATAACAGAATAATTTTTATCTGTTGTTCTAAAGTTTCCTGTTTTTTTATATTGATATTTTTCACTTGGTGTATAGCTTTCACAAGAGTGAGTGTGAAATATTAAAATATTTTCTTTATTTACTGTAATATTGGGTGTTAATATTTCCTCTGTTAGTTTATATCCTACTTCATTTTTTATTTTTACTCCATTATATTGTGTTGTGTATTTATTGGGCACATTTGAACTTTGTACTTCTGTTTTTAAGCCTGTTTGTGCTTTTTCTATTGTTACTACTTCATTTGTTTTATCTGGCTCATTTGTAATCACCTTTTCAGTATTATCGTTTTCTTTCTCTAATGATTCTATTGCTTTTAATTCTATCCCTAAAGCTAGCTTTAGGGGATCTATTGAAGCTAACTTAGTTGACGTTTCACTAATATTTTTTGTATTTGTCATTGGTAAAGCAATATTAACTAAAGATATTAGTAAGTCTTTATTATTTGTTCCTTGAATTTGATTTTTTATGTTATATTGGTTCTGTGATAGATATTTTGTTATGCTTACAACTACAATTATTAGTATTGTAATTTTTAAAAGATATTTCATTATATCTTTTAAATTTACTACTGCCATATTTATCATATAAAAAATTTCTCCTTTGTCCATTTACTATTAATTAGTATATTCCTAGACAAAGGAGATTATGAATATTATTTATTTATCACTTTACAAATTTCATCTGTTACTAATGGTACAGTAGTTTCTTCTCCTGTTTCCATATTTTTAACTTTTACTGTATTAGAATTAATTTCGTCTTCTCCAATTACTACAACATAAGGAATTTTTAACTTATCAGCATATTTGAATTTTGCTTTTAACTTTTTGTCATTTAAATATACTTCTGTATTTACCCCTTTTGCACGTAAATTGCTAGCTAACTCAATTGACTTTGTCATATCTTCAACCATTGGTATTATTAGAACATCTGCCATTGAATATTTATCAGCTTTAATAAGTTGTAATTCATTTAGTTTATAAAATAGTCTTGTTAAACCTATTGAAATTCCAACACCTGGTAATTTTTTGTCTGTATAATATCCTGCTAAGTTTTCATATCTTCCACCAGAACATACACTTCCTAATTCTTTGTAATTATTTAAAAATGTTTCATATACTGTTCCAGTGTAATAATCTAGTCCTCTAGCAATTGTTAAATCTATTTTAAAATGTGTATCTGGTACTCCAAATACCCTAATATATTTTACAACTTGCTTTAATTCTTCTAACCCTTGTACAAACATTTCGTTTATTATACCTAGCTTTTCTAATTTAGCAATTTTTTCATCTGTTGTACCATCTATTTCAATAAATGTTAATATCTTATCAATTGCTTGCTCATCTAGTCCAATTTCTTGTAACTCTTTTACCACATTTTCTTTTCCTATTTTAGCAAGTTTATCAATAGTTCTCATAATTTCAACAGCATTTTGCTCTTGATTTATTTCTTTAAACAAGCCATTTAGCACTTTTCTATTATTTATGCAAATTGTAAACTCATCAAATCCTATTTCTTTAATTAGGTTATATATAACACTTGGAATTTCTGCATCATTAACTATGCCTAATTCTCCATCTCCAATAATATCAATATCGCATTGATAAAATTCACGAAATCTGCCTTTTTGAGTTTTTTCTCCCCTATAAACTTTTCCTATTTGATATCTTCTAAATGGGAAACTCAAGTTCCCATAATTCTTTGCTACATATTTTGCAAGTGGTACAGTCAAGTCAAATCTCATTGCTATATCTGTATCTCCTTTAGTGAAGCGGTATATTTGTTTTTCTGTTTCTCCACCAGCCTTTGCTAATAATACTTCTGACAATTCTAATATTGGAGTATCTAATGGCAAAAAACCAAATCTTTGGTATGTTTTTTCTATTTTTTGTTTCATTTGATTAAACAATATTTGTTCATTTGGCAACAATTCCATAAATCCTGCCAAAGTTCTTGGTTCAGTAATCATTTAAACTTCCTCCTTTTAATCTTCTCTAGGTTTTAATTCATTATAAATTGGTTTTTCTTCTCTAATCATAGTTGATTTTCCATGTCCGTGGGTACACAATTGTATCATCTGGTAATTTTAATAGTTTTTCTGATATAGAATTCATTATATCTGAAAAATTACTTGTTGGTAAATCTGTTCTTCCCCATGTTCCGTGAAATAAAGTATCCCCAGAAAATACAAGTTTTTCCTCTGCACAATATAATGAGCTTCCGCCTTTGGTATGACCTGGCGTATGAATAACCTGAAATTCTATATTTCCAATATGTATTTTATCTCCATCATCTACAATTGAATCTGCATCCAAGTTAATATCTGATACCCCAACATAATCTGTTAAGCTAATATTTTTATCTGTTAATCCATCCTTTTCTAACCTATGGATTAATATTTTTCCACCCTTTGCATTTTTTAATTCTGCTAAAGCTCCAATATGATCTCCATGACAATGTGTTATATATATGTATTTTAATTTTGCATGAAGTATATCTAACATTTCAATAATTTTATTTGCTTCACCGCCTGGATCTACAACTATTGTTTCTTTTGTTTTTTCATCTTCAACAATGTAACAATTGGTTAGGCCACAAATTCTCCCACTGTTAACTCTTAATTGCTTTAGTATCATTGCTATTTTTTCCTTTCTGTATTGTGTTTATTATTTCAAAATCGCTCTACTTCTTTCTCTTAACTTCATATACACTATCAATCTTTCTAATCTGTTTAAGTATTTTATTTAATTCTTCAACATTTTCTACTTCCACAGTTACCTCTGTTATTGAAATTTTCTCCTTGTTAGCTTTTGAAGTTACAGCTAATAATTTACTCTTAGTTGCTTCTATTCCTCTAATAATATCTGCTAAAAGTCCATTTCTTTCGTTGCCATAAATTTCAATATCTACACTGTACCTAGTTTTTTCTGCTTCATACCAGTATACATCTATCATTCTATTTTCTTCTGACAACAAATTATTTACATTTACACAATCTTTTCTATGTACTGACACACCTCTTCCTTTTGTAATGTACCCTACAATTTCATCACCAGGAACAGGATTACAACATTTAGATAATTTAACCAAGCAGTTATCTATACCTTTTACAATAATACCAGTTTTAGATGGCTTTGGTTTATATATTCTATCTCTTGAAAGCTCTTCTAGTTTTTCATCTAAATTCTCTGTTTGATGGTCTTTTTTATATTCCTCCAACATTCTAGCAACTACTTTGCCTGCTGATATAGCTCCAAATCCAACACTTGCATACATTTCATCTACTTCTGAATACTTATATCTATCTAGTGCTGCTTGTATATACTCTGTTTTAGCAAGCTCTGCATGTGTCATACCAATTTTTTTTATTTCTTTTTCAATTAAATCTTTACCTTTAATAATATTTTCTTCTCTGTCATTCTTTTTAAACCACGCCAAAATTTTACTTTTTGCTGTTGAACTTTTTATAAACTTAAGCCAATCTCTACTAGGTCCTTTTGATTGGTCTGATGTTATAATTTCAACAATATCACCATTTTTTAGTTTTGTAACTATTGGCATCATCTTACTATTTATTTTAGCACCTGTCATATGGTTACCAATTTCAGCATGTATGTAATATGCAAAATCTATTGGTGTACTGCCTTTAGGCAATGAAATAATTTTTCCTTTTGGAGTAAATACATAAACCTCATCCTCAAAAAGCTCTGTTTTTAATGTGTTCAAAAATTCATCTGGGTCTTGCATATCTTTTTGCCACTCTAGTGTTTCGCGAAGCCATGAAAGTTTATCCTCTTCAACTCTTACATTAGCTTTTTTATTTCCCATGAAGCTGGCTTCTTTGTATGCCCAATGAGCAGCAATACCATATTCAGCTATACGATGCATGTCCCAAGTACGAATTTGTACTTCAAATGGTGTTCCTTTTGGACCAATTAATGTAGTATGTAAAGACTGATACATATTAGGTTTTGGCACTGAAATATAGTCCTTAAATCTTCCTGGCATTGGATTATATAATTCATGTACTATTCCCAAAACTGCATAACAATCTTTAATAGAATTAACTATTACTCTTAAAGCAAATAAATCATATACTTGGTCTAGTGTAATGTTATCCCTTTTCATCTTACGATAAATACTATATAAATGCTTTGCTCTACCTGTAATTTCAGCTTCAATATGTTGCTTCTTTACAGCTACCTTTATTTGATCCATAATCATATCAATAAATTTTAAACGTTCTTCTCTTTTACGGTCAATCCCTTCTACTAACTCGCGGTAATCTTCTGGATATAAATATTTAAATGACAAATCCTCTAACTCCCATTTTAAAGAATACATACCCAAACGATTTGCAAGTGGTGCATATAAATCCATAGTTTCCTTAGCATTTGCAATTTGTCTATCTCTCGTTAAAAATTTTAGTGTTCTCATATTATGAAGCCTGTCAGCTAGTTTTATAAGAATAACTCTTATATCTTTTCCCATTGCTAAGAACATTTTTCTATAGTTTTCTACCTGTTGTTCTTCCATACTAGCATATTGAAGTTTGCTAAGTTTGGTAACTCCATCAACTAATTCTGCAATTTCAGCTCCAAATTCATTTTCCAAATCTTGTTTTGTGATTTCTGTATCTTCAACAACATCATGTAAGAGTGCAGCACATATTGTACTATCATCTAGTCCTAGTGTTGATAATATATATGCAACTTGTACTGGATGAATAATATATGGTTCTCCGGACTTTCTTAATTGCCCTTCATGATGTGCTTTTGCATAATTATATACTTTCCTTATAAGTTTACTATCTGATTTTCTATTATTTTTTTTACTAGTAGATATAACATCTTCTATTGTCATTTCTTTTATTTCTGACATATACTATTCACTTCCTCTTCTATACTGTTTTTCTTATATCCTTTAAATTTATTTGCATATTTTCATTTCCGCCAAAATCGTTAATTTCCAAACTTCCAACTACATCTACTTTATCTCCAATTAAGTA
Organism: uncultured Clostridia bacterium; assembly: GCA_934122125.1. GTDB lineage: Bacteria > Bacillota > Clostridia > TANB77 > CAG-508 > CAG-273. The sequence goes on from CAKOVW010000027.1 coordinate 13,767, forward strand.
TTTTTCGGCTATATCTCCCATGTTAAATCCTATTGCATCTATTATGTAATTATCAATTCCAAGTTTTAATTTTAAATGCTTTCCATTTGACAAAGTACGTATTGCTAGAACTTTTAAATTTCTTATCAAAAATAGCGGCATTTTATTTGCTTCTCCAAATGGTTCTAGTAGTTTTAAGTCTTTTATATCTTGAATATTTATTCTTCTAATGTCAACCTCTCTATCTACATTTACAATTGGTATTATATCACTAATATGACTATTTTGTGCATATGTTTCAAATTCTTTTTTGAACTTTTCAAAATTTTCTCTTTTTACATTTATACCTATAGCCATACTATGTCCACCAAATTTTTCTACATATGTATTGCAGTTCATTACTGCATCATGTAAATTAAAGCCTGGTATACTTCTTCCTGAGCCTTTTCCTTCTTCTCCCTCAAAACATATTAAAATACTTGGTTTAAAATATATATCTGTTACTTTTGATGCAACTATTCCTATAATTCCATGATGCCATCCCTCTTGTCCCAAAACAATACATGGCTTTTGCTTTTCGCTTTTTTCTATTTGCTCTATAGCTTGTTTAAATATTTGTTTTTCTGTTTCTTGTCTTTCTATATTATACTGATTTAACTTTTCTGCTATTTTCTTAGCTTCTTGTAAATCATTTGTTAAAAACAAATTTAATGCTTGTACTTCTTCTCCCATTCTGCCACAAGCATTTATTCTTGGTGCTATTCCAAAAGAGATAGTCGTAGAATTTACTTCTGTATATCCTGTAGAAGCTAATAAAGTTCTTAATCCAATGTTTTTTGATATTTGAACTAACTTTAGTCCTAGTTTGGTAATTACTCTATTTTCATCAACTAATGGAACTATATCCGAAATAGTACCAACGCAAACAATGTCTAAATATTTTAAATATTCTTTTGAATCTAAGTTTAATTTAATTGAAAGTGCTTGTATTAGCTTAAATACTACGCCAACACCAGCTAATTGATTAAACTGATATTCATTGTCCTTTCTTTTTGCATCTACTACTGCTAAACAATCTGGTAATTCTTCTCCAGGTTCATGATGATCTGTAACTATTACTTCTAGCCCTAATTCCATAGCATATTTAATTTCTTCTATACATGAAATTCCACAATCTACTGTAATTATTAATTTATATCCTTGTTCAGCTATTTTCTTTACAGCTTCCTTATTTAGTCCATATCCTTCATTTAATCTGTTTGGTATATATTGTCCTACTTGTAGTCCTCTTTCCTCTAGGAATTTTTTTAGCACTGTAATACTTGTTATTCCGTCTACATCATAATCCCCATAAATAATTGTTTTCTCTTGTGTTTCTATTGCTTTTAAAATTCTTTCAACTGCCTTTTCCATATCGGGCATTAAAAATGGATTATGAAAATCTTCCCTAGTAGGATTTAAGAATTTTCTTATATCTTCTTTAGAAGTAATTTGCCTACTTATTAATATACTACTAACTAGTTTACTTAAATTATTTTCTTCACATATTTTATTTATATCTTTTTCTTCAATTCTATGTACTTCCCACTTTTTATTCATTAATTTCTCCTATAATTATACAGTTTGTATTATTGTACAACAAAATACAAAATTTTTAAAGGGTATTTGTATTTTTTTGTAATTATTTATAAGAGGTACAACATTACTTTGCAATTGTTTACCAAAAAGTAATAAACCATACAATTCATATATGGTTTATTACTTTATACTTGTTTTATCCTAGTGCAACATCTAGTATCATCATTAAAACAAAACCAAAAATCAATCCAAAAGTAGATAGATTTTTATTGCCATTTATCGACTCTGGTAGTAATTCTCTTGCAACTACTATAATCATTGCTCCTGCTGCAAAAGCTAGTAAAAATGGTAACATACTTCTTATATACATTACAAGTATTGCACCTATTACAGCTGATATAGGTTCAACTAATGCTGATGCCTGACCTATCATGAAACTTTTAAATCTTGAACACCCTTCAGTTCTAAGTGGTAGTGAAACAGCTGCTCCTTCAGGAAAATTTTGTATTCCAATTCCTAAAGCCAACATAACTGCACCTATTAAAGTCATTCCTGGTACTCCACTTGCTATTCCTCCAAAAGCTACTCCAACTGCCATGCCTTCTGGTATATTGTGAATGGTAATAGCTGATATTAAAAGTATACTTCTTTTTAGCGAGCCTTTTTTATTAATGTCTTTTCTATTTTTTAACATTTTATCTAAGAACCTATCTGATAATAGCACAAACAGTCCGCCTATAATAAAACCAATAGCTGGCAATGCCCATGCTATGTATCCAAGTTCTTGTGATAATTCTATTGATGGTTCTAGTAAAGACCAAAAGGCAGCTGCAATCATTACTCCTGCACTAAAGCCTAATATTGTATTTAATACTTTGCTGTTTATTTCTTTAAAAAAGCAAACTACTAAAGCTCCTAATGCTGTTACTCCCCATGTAAATATTGTGGCTAGTAATGCTTGAATTACTGGGTTTAATGTTTCAAACCAATTCAATTTTTATTCACCTCACATTACATAATATGTTTGTTTATTATGTAATGTGATATATACTTTAAAGCACTCTATTTTACCTGGATATCAGATTATAGAGAAACTACCGCGCGCACCACCCAGCTGCTGATGCCGGTAGTGTAGCCGTTAGTCCACCACAAGCTGGTGTAGTCCAGCTTTCCATCACTCACAACGCGCATATGGAAGCACGAATGGTTAGGGGCTGTATACACGCACGAAGACGCAAGCCAGTAGCTACAATTTGATGTATCTTCCGCATTTCTAAATAATAACTTATATGCAGGTGTTGTTTTTGCTATTCCTACTGTTGTTCCAGAACTATTTGTTGTTAATGTGTCTGGATAATAATGGTAATGAGTACTTGTTACTGTTATTGATGTTACTCCATTTGATCCTATTGCTCTTCCATCTGGATGTTCATATTTATTATCTAATAAACCACCGTTATATGTTTTTCCATTTGTTCCTGTACTTCTACTTGATGTATATGTTACTTTGTTTCCATATTCATCCCATTGTCCTTTACCATATTTTTTCCCGTCTCCTGTTTTGTTTGGATCATATCCTGTTACTCTATTTATATCTTCTACTTTTATACTTCTTGCATTTGTTCCATATGGTTTACA
>CAKOVW010000028.1 GCA_934122125.1 uncultured Clostridia bacterium
GGGTAGAAGATATAGGAATTACTTTCTTACAAGGCTATGGATTAACTGAAACAGCTCCAATTGCTGCATTAACACCAGAATATCAACCAAAGGTAGGGTCAGCAGGTAAGCCAATACCAAAGGGTGAAATAAGAATAGAAGATCCAAATGAAAATGGAGAGGGTGAAATTTTAATAAAAACACCTACTTTAATGCTTGGATATTATGAAGATGAAGAAGCAACAAACGAAGTAATTGAAGTAATAGATGGGGAAAGATGGTTCCATTCAGGAGATATTGGCTATGTAGATAAAGAAGGATTTTTATATATAACAGGAAGAAGCAAAAACGTAATAGTTACTCAAAATGGAAAAAATATTTACCCAGAAGAAATAGAACTATTACTAGCACAGGTACCAGAAATTAAAGAATGTATGGTATATGGTAAAAAAGATGAAAAAGATAAATCAAATAAAGAACTTATTATTTCCGTAAAAGTTATACCAAATTTTGATAAAATAGGTAAAGATCTAACAGATGAACAAATAAGAGAAATTATCTGGCCTAAAATTAAGGAAGTTAACAAAAAATTAACTTCATATAAAGCAATAAAGAATTTGGAAATTAAACATGATGAATTTGAAAAAACAACAACTATGAAAATTAAACGTTATGCAGAGATAAATAAAAACAATTAAAAAAATATTACAAAAAAATACAAATTCTTACAAAATAGTCTTGACTTTGTAAAAATATTGTAATAAAATCGTAACAGAAATGTAAAAATAAAAAGAAGAAATCCTATTGTAGTTTTTTATAATTCATTGTATAATAGTAACGCGTAGGGAAAAATAACATAGGATAAAGGAGGGAAGTTTACGATGTCTAGATCTGGCATAGTAAACGTGAGAATGGTTATCACGGAAGAAAAAATATTATCAAATATGGATAAAGTGCAAAAACTAATAAATCCTAACAGTAAAAAACAAATTATCCAATTAGAAGAAGATGCATATTTTAAAGATTTAATAGAATCTATAAAAACATATTTAATTGAATATCCTAAAAAGAAAAATTTTCCAAAAAGTGTTTATAAAGCAGCTTATGAATTAGTTGAATATGCAACAAACCAATTTGAAGAAAATACAAAAAAGATAGAAGAACTAATTCGTCAAAGAGAAAAAAATATTGCATTAGCAGCTGAACTAAAAGAGGCACTAGAAGCAGTAGAAAATAAAGAAGATAACTGGAAAGAAACAGTAAAAAACATTTCTAATGATTTTCCAGAAGATATAATTGACACTTTAAGTTTAATAGGAAGAACAAAATCAGCAAAATCACAAAATTATCAAGATGCTGTAAAATTAATAAATGCAAGAGTTGTTAATTTAGAGTCAAACTTACATATTGAAATAGATATGGAAAGAATAGAAGATAGATCAAAAGCGTTAAGCTATATAGGAATTGAAATAGCAGATGCATTGAAACTAATTCCAGCACCACAAGAAGATAATGAAGTAGATGCTGTATTAGATCAAATTGAAGAAGTAACTCCAGAAGATAAAACATACTTTGAACAAACTAGAGTAGAAGTAAAACCATCATTGTGGCAAAGAATTAAAAATAGTAAAATTGTTAGAGCAATCAGCTATGCTATGAAGATTAAAGTTGTACTTCAAGTTCCAGCACTTCCAGAAGGAAGAGGAGAACAACACAATTAAAGTTATGTAATAAAAGTGGTTGGAGGAGAATCTAACCACTTTTACTATGTAAGATTAATGTTAACAAAAAAATTATATTTTTTTACAAATAAATTGAGAAATTACTTGACAATTTGAATAAAATGTCTTATACTTAAATCTGTATTACAAATCCGCCATTAGCTCAGTTGGTCAGAGCAACCGGCTCATAACCGGTGGGTCCTAGGTTCGAATCCTAGATGGCGGACCATTAATTTAGGTAATTTAATATATGGGCAGATGGCCGAGTGGCTAAAGGCGGCAGACTGTAAATCTGTTCTCGTACGAGTACGATGGTTCGAATCCATCTCTGCCCACCAAAAACAAGTTGCAAAACTTGTTTTTAAAAAACACAACATACGAACAAATATTCTACGTAGGAGGAAATATGAATTTTGAAACTAACAAAGAAAAAGATAATCAAAGAACAAAATAAATGCAAGAAAAAGAAACTCCTTAAGGAGTTTCTTTTTCTTGCATTTTAACCAATTCATCTGCCTGTTCTTGAGTTAAATACTTATTTTCAAGCATTGTAGAAATAACCTTTTTTTGCCTACTTAAAGTTAAGTTCATATTAGCAGTAGGAGCATAAACACTAGGTGCATTTGGAATACCAGCCATCATAGTTGCTTCATATAGGTTCATGTCTTTAGCAGACTTTTTTAAATAACCATTACAAGCCTCTTCAATACCATAATATCCATCACCAAAATAGATTGTATTAACATAAAATTCTAAAATTTCATCTTTTTTATAATTTTTTTCTAAATCATATGCCATAAATATTTCGGCAACTTTTCTGTACAGTGAGTTGGTATCTGTACTAATAAAATATAGATTTTTAGCAACTTGTTGAGTAATTGTACTTCCGCCTTCTAGAAAATCTTTACTACGTATATTTGAAACAGTAGCTCTTGCGATAGCAATTATATCAATAGGTCCATGTTTATAATAACGATGATCTTCGACAGAAATAACAGCATTTTTATAATCAGTTGGTAAATTATTTAACTCAATATAGCTATCATCCTTTTTTATTTTTGCAATTTTATCAGATAAACTAATTGTATTTAAAGCGTCTTTATAAACTTGATGACCTTGATAAATAATAAAGCCACCAGCAATAATTATGGCAATCAAAATAAAAAGTAAAAGTCTTTTAATAAATTTCATCATAAATAAAAACTCCTATATTAAATTTATAGGTATATTATAAACCTAATATTAATAAAAAGCTATTAAAATTTTCTTAAATTTATATGAAGATTTATTGACATTTTAGTATAATTATAGATATAATTTTATAGGTGATTAATTTGAATGAAACAAAAGAAGAACGAAATATGAGATTATATCCCATTTATAGAATGTTATCATGGGATTTATTATTCTATTATTCAATAAATTTTATATTTTGTACTCAAGTAAAAGGGTTTAGTGCTTCTGATGTACTATTAGGAGAGGCTCTTTATCCTGTTTTTAAAATTGTAACACAACTTCCTTTGACAGTATTAGTGGAAAAAATAGGAAAGAGAAACAGTTTAATTTTAGCAAATAGTATAAATGTGTTTTCTATTTTGAGTTGTATTATTGCAAGCAATTTTGGATTTATAGTATTAGCACAGTTGCTATTGGCGGTTGCATTTAATATAAAAGGAATGGTAGAAACCAATCTTTTATATGATAGTTTGCCAAAAGATGCAAAAAGAGGTCAAAAATTTTCTAAAATAGATGGAAAAGGATTATCTTGGTATTATTATGCAGATGCCATAACATCTATTGCTTCAGGCTTTTTATATATAATAAATGGATATTTACCTCTAATACTATGTTTAATTTGTTGTTTACTTTCAACTGTATTGTCATTTAAGTTTAGTGATGTAAAAGAAACAAAACAAGAAAAAACAGATATAAAACTATACTTAAAAGACTTAAAACAATCTTTTAAATATATGATGCAGTCAGAGAGATTAAAGTATTTATTTATATTTGGAGCTAGCTTTGCAGCTTTACTAGGAGTGTTAATTAGTCTTAGAAGTGGAATATTTGAGCAAATAGGAGTTCCAGAGCAATACTTTGGAGTTGTATTTGCATCACTTGGAATAATATCAGGAATTACTGCTAAAAATCAAAATAGAATTCATAACAAATTTACTAATAAAACACTAGCCGTTATATCTATACCAACTACAATTTCATGTATAGTAGTAGGATTTTGTGTTTTAGGAAATTTTGGTTTTAAAGTAACATTAGTAATCCTTATAGCATTATTCCTAATACAATTTATGTCTAAAGGAGCCTTTTATACTTTAATAAAAAGATACTTAAATAATTTTACAAACTCAGAATTAAGAAGTAAAATTACATCTGCATATAATTTAATAGAAAGTATAGCAAGAGCGGGGGTAGCATTATTTGCATCATGGCTGTTAAAAATAACAACTGCTTCAAATACTATGATGGTTATAGGTTGTATACTTACAATAACTATAGTTTTGCTACTTGACAAAATGAGAAGCAAAGTGGGATTAAAACCAGAAGAGTATTCTAAAAAAGAAATAGAATTTTTAGATGTACATTAAAATTGATTGACAAAAATAAAAAGTTAATAGATAATAACAAGTGAAAATACCAAGGAGGAAAAGTATGTATATATTTAATAGAATTACAGTAAACCCACAATTACCAAAAAGAATAGAAAAATTATCAGAAATAGGATATAACCTTTGGTGGTCATGGAATACAGAGTTTTTAAAACTTTTTAAAGAAATGGATATAGATTTATGGGAAAAAGTAAATAAAAATCCTATAAAATTCTTAAAATTAGTAACACAAGAAAAATTAGAAAATGCTGCACAAAATCCAGAATTTCTAAAAAGGTATGATAAAGTTGTAGAAAATTTTGAAAATTATATGAAAAGTAAAAGCAATTGGTTTGACAAAAAATACCCTGATAATAAAAATGATTTAATTGCATACTTTTCAGCAGAATATGGATTAGATCAAACATTGCCAATTTATTCAGGCGGACTAGGAGTACTTTCAGGTGACCATCTAAAATCAGCCAGCGATTTAGGTATTCCACTAGTTGCAATAGGGTTATTATATAAAAATGGATATTTTAATCAAAAAATAAATGGAAGCGGAGCACAAGAAACTGAATATAAAGATATAGATATAGAAAATTTACCTTTGGAAAGTGTAAAAGATGCGGAGGGCAAAGATGTATTAGTTGCACTTCATTTTCCAAAAAAGAAAATATATTTAAAAGCATGGAAAATAAATGTTGGTAGAGTAGAACTATATTTGCTTGATTCAGATATTGAAGCCAATATACCAGAATATAGAGGGATTACAAAAACTCTATATGGGGGAGATAGAGAAATGAGAATTCAGCAGGAAATTGTGCTTGGTCAAGGTGGGGTAGCAATGTTAAAAGCATTGGGCTATAATCCAACCATATATCATATGAATGAAGGACATTCTTCTTTCCTAATATTAGAGTTAATATATAACTTAATGAAAGAAAAGCAGATTTCTTTCCAAATAGCAAGAGATATTGTATCTTCAAAAACAGTATTTACAACACATACACCAGTTCCAGCGGGTAATGATATTTTTGAATTAAGCCTAGTAGAAAAATATTTTGAAGGATATTGGGATAAATTAGGTATTACAAAACAAGAATTTTTCCAAATGGGAATGAAGCCAAATGCCAAAATAGATACAACAGGCTTTAATATGGGAATATTAGCCTTAAAAGTAGCAGGAAAGAAAAATGGAGTAAGTAGATTACACGGTGCAGTTTCAAGAGAGTTATTTGGCGAAGTATGGCCAGAAATTGCAGCAAATGAATCGCCTATTACATATGTAACGAACGGAATTCATACATGTTCATGGCTTTCACCACATCTAAAAGAGCTATATAATAAATATTTAATTCCATATTGGCAAGACAAAATTTATGATGATGAAGTATGGAAAAAAATAAATGATATTCCAAATGCAGAACTTTGGAAAGCACATCAAGAGCGTAAAGTAAAAATGTTATCTATAGTAAAAGAAAATACAGTAAATAGATTAAGAAGATGTGGGTATAATTATGATGAAATAATGAAAATAGTAGAAGAATTAGATCCTAATGCTTTGACAATTGGTTTTGCTAGAAGATTTGCAACATATAAAAGAGCTACATTGATATTTAAAGATTTAGAAAGAATTACACAGATATTAAATAACCAAAATCAAAAAGTACAAATTATATTTGCAGGAAAAGCACATCCAGCAGATAAAGAGGGGCAAGCCCTAATAAAATATATACATGAAATTTCAATGAAGCCACAATTTAAAGGTAAAGTATTTTTACTAGAAAACTATAATTTAGAAATGTCAAAATATCTAGTTAGTGGAGTAGACATTTGGCTAAATACACCTAGAAGACCAATGGAAGCATCTGGCACTAGTGGACAAAAAGCTGCAGTTAATGGAGCAATTAACTTTAGTGTACTAGATGGATGGTGGGCAGAAGGATATAATGCTAAAAATGGATGGAAAGTAGGAGAATCACTAGAATATTCTAATTATGAAACACAAGACAGAGCAGATTGCCAAAGTATATATGATACATTAGAGAATAAAATAATACCTATGTATTATGAAAAAGATGAAAATGGAATTTCAAATAAATGGGTACAAACAATGAAAGAATCAATAATGTCAAATGGAGGAAAATATAGCACAGCAAGAATGTTAAAAGACTATGTTGAAAAACTTTATATTCCATTATGTAATTTATACAATAATTATTATACTGACTTAGGAAGAGTAGGGGAGTTTGATAGCTGGAAAGAAAGTGTAAAAAATACATGGAATGATATTGAAATAACACAGGAAAATAATTTAGATAACATTACATTAGATGCAGGAAATAATATAGAGGTGAAATGTAAAATTAAATTGTCAAACATTAGTAAAGACAATATTGAAGCACAAGTATATTATGGTAGAATAAGCGAAAATGGTACAGTTGATGATATTACTATTATTCCAATGGAATTAGATGAAGAAGATGAAGAAAATAGAATATATACTTATAAAGCAAAAGTAAATTTGATTAATGGTGGAAATTATGGGTATACATTTAGAGTAATGCCAAAACATGAAATGGTGCTAGATTCAGCTAATTTAAATTTAATAAAATGGATTACAAAGGAATAAAGGGCGTAATAAACGCTCTTTATATATAGGGAGGATTTTAAATGAGAAAGACAAAAATTATATGTACATTAGGACCAGCAGTAGATAGTCCAAAGGTGTTAGAAAGACTTATTCTAGCAGGAATGAATGTGGGAAGAATTAACTTTTCACATGGAAATTATCAAGATCAAGAGGAAAGAATAGAAAATTTTAAAAAAGCAAGAGAAAAAGTAGGAAAAAAAGTAGATTTAATGTTAGATACAAAAGGACCAGAAATTAGAATTGGAAAATTTGAAAATGGAGAAATTTGGCTAGATCCAAATGATATATTTACACTAAAAACAGAAGAAATATTAGGAAATAAAGAGCAAGTTTCAATAACATATAAAAACTTATATAACGAAGTAAATGTAGGTACCATTATTTTAATAAATGATGGTTTAATAAAAATAAAAGTTATTGAAATAAAAGGAAAAGACATTATTTGCCAAGTAATAGATGGTGGAAAATTAACAAATACTAAAAGTATAAACATTCCTGGAATGGAAATAAATCTTCCAAGTCCAACTCAAAGAGATATTGAAGATATAAAATTTGGTATAAAAGCAGGATTTGACTGTATTGCAGCATCTTTTGTACGTAGTGCACAAGATATATTAAACATAAAGGAAGTATTGCAGGAAAATGGTGGGCAAAACATTAAAGTAATAGCTAAAATAGAAAATAGACAAGGAATAGATAATTTTGATGAAATACTAGAAGTATCTGATGGAATTATGGTAGCAAGAGGGGATTTAGGAGTGGAAATTCCAATGGAAGAAGTTCCAATAAGACAAAAAGAGTTTATTAGAAAATGCAATAGAGCCGGAAAGCCAGTTATAATAGCAACTCAAATGCTAGAATCAATGACACATAGTCCAAGACCAACAAGAGCAGAAGTAAATGATGTAGCAAATGCTGTATATGATATGGCAAACTATGTAATGTTGTCAGGAGAAACTGCAACAGGAGAATATCCAATAGAATGTGTTGAAACAATGAGCAGAATTTGTGAGGCTGTTGAAAAAGCAGACTGAGATGTTGAAAATAATTATAATTTTGGCTGTTCAAAGGCAGAAAGGAATGAAATAATAAATGGCTAATGTTTGTGATTATGTAAAATGGAGAGGAGATTTAACCTTAAAAAATGATGAATTTAATGAAATTGATGGACTAATATTATCAAGGTTATCTTATTTTCCATTTGAGCAATTAATAAAAGAAAATGAAGAAATAACAATAGAAGAATTTGGAAAAAGATTTGAACAAGCTGACCAAACTACACTAAGAATACTTTGGGAAGATGATAAATATCTTATACCATTGCTTGGAAAATCAGAAAGATTTGGCAAAATGATAATAACAAATCTTGAAAATAAATTTAACAAAGAAGAGGAAAGACAATTTTTTGCTGTTACAGTTGTAATGCCAGATGACACAATTTTTATATCTTACAGAGGAACAGATGACACTTTGGTTGGTTGGAAAGAAGATTTTAATATGAGCTTTAAAGCTCATATTGCCTCACAATTAGATGCAGCAAAATATATAAATGATGTTTCAAAAAAGTATAAGCAAAAAATAAGAATAGGTGGACATTCAAAAGGCGGAAATTTAGCGGTATATGCAGCTGCATTTGCAAATAAAACCGCAAAAAATAAAATTATAAATGTATATAACAATGATGGACCTGGTTTTATTGATGAAATAACAGAAACAGAAGAGTATAAACAAGCTATCAATAAAGTACATACATATATTCCACAATCATCAGTTGTTGGAAGACTTCTTAACCATGAGGAAAAGTATACTATAGTTCAAAGTGTCCAAAAAGGAATTATGCAACATGATTTGTACAGTTGGCAACTTGAAGGCAAGAAACTTGTAAGCCTTGCAGAAGTTACAAATGGAAGTCAATTTATTGATAAAACAATAAAGCAATGGCTAAAAGAAATAGACCCAAAGCAAAGAGAAATTGTAGTTGACGCAATATTTGAAATAATAAATACTACAAATGCAAATAGTTTCAAAGATATTAGAGAAAAATTGTTTACAGATGTAAGAATAATGCTTAAAAAATATCAAAGTTTAGATGATGAAAGTAAAAAGATGATTATGGAATTCTTTCAAACTTTAATGAAAACAGCCAAAAATAACGCAATAGAAGAAATACCAGCACTTAATAGAACCAATAAAGAATAAAAAAAGTGGCATCTTAGAGGTGCCACTTTTTACATATATTTACATTTCACAACCACAATCATTATTGTTTGTGTTACTATTCATACCATTTGTATTATTCATTCCACTTGTGAAAAATCTTTTTTGAGCAAGTTTATCTTGAACATTTCTCAATGCCTCTCCAAATCTTTGGAAGTGAACAACTTCTCTTTCTCTCAAGAAACGAAGAGGGTCAACAACATCTGGATCATCTGCACATAAATCAATCAACTTTTCATAAGTTGCTCTAGCCTTTTGCTCAGCAGCTAAATCTTCTTGTAAATTAGCAATTGGGTCCCCTTTACAAGCAAGGCAATTTGCAGAGAAAGGTACACCAGCAGCAGATTGAGGGTATATATCTACACCGTGGTCAGTGTAATAATCACCTAAACCAGCAGCTTTAATTTCTTCAATACTTAAGCCTTCAGTTAATTGGTGAACAATAGTACCAACCATTTCTAAATGAGCTAATTCTTCAGTACCTATATCATTTAAAGTAGCCTTTGCAATTTGGTCAGGCATACCAAATCTTTGAGATAAATAACGAAGAGAAGCAGCAAGCTCACCATCAGGACCACCATATTGAGAAATTATAAATTTAGCAAGTTTTGCATTTGGGCATTTTATATTTATAGGATATTCTAATACTTTGTTATAAGTCCACATATTAAATATTTCCTCCTTCCCATGGCCATGGTTCTTCAAGCCATCTCCACTTATTACATGGGAAGTAAATGCTTAAAGGTCCATAAATTTTTTGATATTTGTCTTTTATATCTTTTAATTGTTTACAATATTCTCTGTGTAAGCAAAGAGCTTTTTCATCATCTGGATGAGTATTTAAATATAAACCTAATTCTATAACAGCAAAATTTAAACTTTTAATAGTGTTTAGCATATCAGCTCTACTACAATCAGAATCTTCATTATTACCACAACCACATGAATTATTATTTACATTATTTGCAATCATATCTGGAGTATTGTATCCAAATGCAGCATTAATACCTTGTGGAGTATAACTGCAATCTTTGCACATCATTTTATTTACACCACAATTACAATCTCTATTTTCATCATCCATTAACCATTACACCCCTCTCCAATTTCATTAGTTCTTCTTAAATAGTCATTTTCGGCCATACTTTGACCAGGCATGTAAGGACTTACAAGCTCAGGAAATATAGTTCCCATTTTTAAACCACAACAAGGGGTAAAGGTTTTATCCATTTCTTGAAGTGGAACATAACTTTGACCTAACATTGGGTTAGATGGAAACATATTAGAAACAGGCTCTTCATCAAAACCACATGCACATGAATTATTATTCATCATATTATTACAGCCACAACCACAACTATTTACAGGGTCTTGGGCATAATCTGCTGTTGTACCAACATCATTACATAATGACTCTATAATCTCAGGATTATATTTGTTTTGACAACAACATCTGTTATAACGATTAAACATGTTTAATATTCCTCCTTAAAATTAATTTATACTACATTTTATGACATAAAAACAAAAAATGTGAAAAAAAGAGCAACTTCAAAAATGAAGTTGCTAAATGTTAATTCAATTTAATTATTGCATGTAATTTGTTATCTGTTTTCATTACAACGTAATGAATGCCATTTTCATAAGAATAATAGCAATCAACTTTCTCATCTAACATGCTACCAGATTTATACATAATTTCAAAATTGTTTAATTCTCCTTTTTCGTATACTTCTTTAGGCAATGCTTCATAAGCATATAGAAGATAGTACAAATTATGCATATGATTATTAAAATCAATATCTCGTCTTAAAACATTAAAACTAAAGGTATGCTCAATATTGCTAGGTTCTTTCAATTTTTCAATTTCAAGTTTATCAAAAACTAATTTACTTTCAGGTTCATAACTATTACTTATTTCAGCTGTAATTTTAGTAAGTTTTTTAGTATCAGCATTAACTAATGTCCATTTAGAACTTGCAATACAAATTAAATCATCATTTTTATCGTAAATTTCAAAATTTCTAAAAGTGAATAGTTCATTACATGGTACAGACCAAGTTTTGACCCTTACAGTATCTCCAAAAGCCACTCTTTTAAGAACAGATACTTTCCAATTAAGCAAAATCCATGAAACACGTGTATAAGGCATTTGGGATATACCATAACCAGCAATATCAGAATGAACAGTAGCAATATCCTCAAGTAAACACAAAATACCATAATTAGTAATCAAATTACTAGTACCAATATGTCTAATATCAATTTTATATTCTCTTTCAATAAAACTCATTTTTTTCTCCTAAACTTTACAAAATAGCTATAAGATATTATAATACAAATATTAAAAAATAACAATTATATAGGGAGAAAAAATGAATTTAGAAAAATGTAATATTTGCCCAAGAAATTGTCGGAGTAAATAGAGCAAATGGAAAAATTGGATATTGTAAGTGTAATGACAAGATAAAAATTGCATTAGCTTCTATACATAACTACGAAGAACCAAGCATAAGTGGTGAAAACGGCTCTGGAACAATATTTTTTAGTAACTGTAATCTAAATTGCATATATTGCCAAAACTATGAGATAAGTCAACTTGGAAAAGGAAAAGAAGTAACAGTAGAAGAACTTGCAAAAATAATATTGGACCAACAAGCTAAAGGAGTAAATAATATAAATTTAGTTACACCAACGATGTATGCTTACCAAATTATACAAGCACTAAAAATAGCAAAATCAAATGGTTTGCATATACCAGTTATATACAATACTAATGGATATGAAAATGTAGAAACCATAAAAATGCTAGACGGTTACATAGATGTATATTTACCAGATTTAAAATATTACTCAAATGAACTAAGTACTAAATATTCTAAAGCGGATAACTACTTTAAGATAACAACTACAGCAATACAAGAAATGCAAAAACAAGTTGGAAATCCAGTATTTGATGATAATGGAATAATACAAAAAGGTGTAATTATTAGACATTTAGTATTGCCAAATCATATTCAAAATTCAAAACACATTTTGAAATGGATAAAAGAAAATATGCCAAAAGGCACATATGTAAGTGTTATGGCACAATACTTTCCAACATATAAAGCAAAAGAAGATAAATTATTAAATAGAAAGTTAACTAAAAAAGAATACAAAGAAATAGAAAATTATTTATACACTTTAGAATTAGAAAATGGATATATACAAGAACTTGGAGAACATGAGGAAGAATATGTGCCAGACTTTGGATAACTTTTAAAAATCGTCTGCTTTTTTATAAATTTCTATTGTCATATTTTGCGATTTTTGATATAGTAATAATGAAAAAATGATAGCACAAATAATTTATAAAAATCAAGGAGGAAATGTAATGAGTAAATTTGATGATATTTATTTAGATATAGTAGATAAAATTCTAAAAGATGGCTATTATGATCAAAACAGAACAGGTGTAGCAACATATAAATTACCACATCAAATTATGCAATTTAATTTGGAAGAGGAGTTTCCAATACTAACTACAAAATTTGTAGCATTTAAAACAGCAGTAAAAGAACTATTATGGATATTCCAGAAACAATCCAATAGTGTAGAAGAGCTAAAGGCAGAGAATGTGCATATTTGGGACGAGTGGGAAATGGAAGATGGAACAATAGGAACGGCATATGGTTGGATAGTAAAAGAATTTCATCAAATAGATACATTAATAGAACAATTAAAAACTAATCCACAAAATAGAAGAATGATTATAAACTTATGGCAAATTCCTTATCTAAATACAGGAGCATTATATCCATGTGTGTTTAATAGCTGTTGGGATGTAACAGCTGGAAGATTAAATTGTATGTTGACAATTCGCTCAAATGACTTGCCTTTAGGAAATCCATTTAACGTTGTACAATACGCAGTATTAGTGCATTTATTAGCACAAGTAACAGGATACAAACCAGGTTTATTAACAGTATGTATTAGTAATGCACATATTTATGAAAACCAAGTAGAAGGAATGAAGGAGCAACTATCAAGAAGAGATAAAGCATTACCAGCTCCAAGATTATGGATAAATCCAGAAATTAAGGACTTTTATAAATTCACAATAGATGATATTAAATTAGAAGAATATGAACATTTAGGAAAAATAGAAATGCCAGTATCTGTATAAAAAGGAGAAAAATATGTTAAGTATTATAGTAGCAATAGCAAATAATAATGTAATAGGAAAAGATAATAAACTAATATGGCATTTACCAGAAGATTTAAAAAGATTTAAAGCACTTACAACAGGGCATACAATAATTATGGGAAGAAAAACATTTGAATCATTAGGCAGAGTGTTACCAAATAGAAAACATGTTGTGCTATGTAATGATGCACAAATGAAAATTGACAACGAAAATGTAGAGGTATTGTCAAACATAAGCCTATTAGATAAATATATAAATTCAGAAGAAGAGAATTTTATAATAGGTGGAGCAACTATATATAAATTACTTATGCCATATGCAAATAAAATGTATATAACAAAAATAAATCAAGATTTTGAAGGAGATGTATATTTCCCAGAAATTAGAGATGAAGAATGGAAAGCTGTTAAAGTAGAAAAGGGATTAAAAAATGAAGCAAATCCATTCGATTACGAATACATAGACTATGTTAGAAAATAATAATTAATAACAAAAATGCTAACCTTTACAATGGTTAGCATTTTTGTTGTTAAAAACTAATTAAGGTTATTTTAATATGACAAGCCTTTTAAAATATTTTCATATCTTTCGTAACTTGGCATATATTTAGCAATTATTTTCCAAAAATTCTTTGTATGAATTTTGTACTTCATATGGCAGAAC
Organism: uncultured Clostridia bacterium; assembly: GCA_934122125.1. Classification (GTDB taxonomy): domain Bacteria; phylum Bacillota; class Clostridia; order TANB77; family CAG-508; genus CAG-273. The sequence continues at coordinate 14,027 of CAKOVW010000028.1, forward strand.
TCATGTAATACAATGTAATCAATAACATTTCTGTCATATTTAGCAATATTGTAATTTATAGATATTTTTTTGCTTTCACTAGAAAAATGTGCCATAATATTATTAGCCATTTTCTTAACTTCATAATCTTCTGGTGCATAGCCTAACAATAATCTTGTTTTTTCCATAGCTCTTTCAACTTCTTGTTCAGCAACTTTTTCATAAAGTTTTTCAACTAATATTTTTAGAACTTGAGCAGTTTCTACCTTTTTGTATTTATTAGGAAGAACAACCTCAATAGTACGATTTACTAAATTGATACTAGGAGCATCTACATTTTTATAATACAAACGTACTTGATGACTTGCACCTAAAACTATAATATTTCCTTTATCAGAATATACCATATTTTGTTGTTGATATTCTTCTATTTTATTTAAAATCCATTGCTTTTTTTCTTCAATAACTGTTTGAATTTGTTTTCTAGAAAAATACCAAGGGGCATTAACTACAACTTCGCCAGCATCTACTGAAACATAGCAGTTTGAGCCGATTTCCTTGTTCACTGTATATGAAATTACATTACTTCTATTTTTAAAAATACTCATAATTAAAGCCTCCTAACAAAATAAATATTCTCCAAATCAATGTTCGTATACAGTATACAAAAAGTTGTTCGGTTTGTCAAGCAAATTTTTAGAAAAATTTAAAAATTTTAAAATTAAAAATTATTTCTAATTTATATTTTAAAAAAGTATAATTTAGTGTATAATAACTAGCAGGAGGAAGCAAAATGTATGATGTAATAGTAATTGGCAGTGGACCAGCTGGAATTACAGCAGCAATTTATGCTAAAAGAAGAAATCTATCAATATTAGTTATATCAAAAAGTGATGGAGCATTGCAAAAAGCAGAAAAAATAGATAACTACTATGGATTTGAAAATGGAATATCTGGCAAAGAATTATATGAAAAAGGAATGAAACAAGCTAAGAACTTAGGAATAGAAATTGTAAAAGACGAAGTAATAAATATTGAATATATAAATCAATTTACTGTAGAAACTGTTAATTCAAAATACGAAGCAAAATCAGTAATACTAGCAACAGGCACCAATAGAAATACGCCCAAAATAAAAGGTATAAAAGAATTTGAAGGAAAAGGTGTAAGCTATTGTGCAGTATGTGATTCTTTCTTTTATAAAGGCAAAGATGTTGCAGTGTTAGGAGATGGAAACTATGCCATACACGAGTTTGAAATGCTAAAACCAGTTGTAAATTCAGTAACTATATTCACAAATGGAAACGCTATGATAGGAAATAGAGATAGTAGCATTGAAGTAAACAATAAGAAAATACGAGAATTTAGAGGAAATACAAAACTCGAAGAAGTAGAATTTGAGGATAACACAATACAAAAGCTAAATGGAATATTTATTGCAATGGGAACAGCATCAAGTACTGACTTAGCAAGAAAAATTGGAGCAAGAATTGAAAATAATAATATTGTCATAAATGAAAATATGGAAACAACAGTACCGGGATTATTTGCATGTGGAGATTGCACAGGAGGATTACTACAAATATCAAAAGCCGTGTATGAGGGAGCAAAAGCCGGTCTAGCTGTGTTAAAAAAGTGAAAAACAATTAGAAATTTTAGAAAGGAGTTATAAGAAAAATGAGTGTAACAGAATTAAACAAAGATAATTTTGAAAAAGAAGTAATGGAGGCAAAAGTACCAGTATTAGTAGATTTTTGGGCAAGCTGGTGTGGACCATGTAGAATGATGTCGCCAATAATAGACAAAATTGCAGAAGAAATGGAAGAAAAAGTAAAAGTTTGTAAAGTAAATGTAGATGAAAACCATGAATTAGCAGAAAAATATGAAATAATGACAATTCCAGCATTTATAGTTATAAAAAATGGAGTAGAAACAAGGAGAACAATAGGCGTGCAACCAAAAGAGAACATAGAAAAATTAATTAGTGATTAATGTCGAAAAAAGGCGTACGATTTCACTTGCAAAATGCAATCAAGTATAGTATAACAATACTAACTTAGTTGCATTTTTTTATGTATTTTAATTAATCTTAAAATTTTATCAAAGAGTC
>CAKOVW010000029.1 GCA_934122125.1 uncultured Clostridia bacterium
ATAAGAAAAGTGGCTTCGCCACATGTACAGGGTTGCTTTGCAACCCGTACAGCCCAAGGAAACTTAACCTTGTTGTATAGCAAAAATCTTCGATTTTGCCTATACAATAGGCAAAGGCAGAGAAAAAACTCTGCCTTTTACATTTTACAAACTAATATCTTGCAATAAAGCATAAAGTATGGTATAAAAGTAGAAGAAAATAAAAATGGAGGTAATTCCTTTGGATAAATTAGTAATAAGCGGACCTACAAAATTAAAAGGTGAGGTAGTAATAAGTGGAGCTAAAAATGCAGCAGTTGCAATATTACCAGCTACTTTATTAGTTAATGGAGTATGTAGAATTGAAAATCTACCTAATATTAGCGATGTAAAAATGTCATGTAAAATACTAAATGAATTGGGAGCTAAAGTTACATGGCTATCAGATAATGAAATTGAAATAGATACAAGAAATATTTGTTGCACACAAGCACCACTAGATATGACTAGCAAATTTAGAGCGTCATATTATTTGTTAGGAGCTTTACTTAGCAGATGTGGACAAGCAGAGGTGGGGCTTCCAGGAGGATGCAACTTAGGAGCAAGACCAATAGATCAACATATCAAGGCATTTGAAGCACTAGGAGCAAAAGTTACAGTTGCACAAGGAAAAGTAACTGCAAAAGCCAAAAAAATGGTAGGAACATCAATATATATGGACGTGGTTTCTGTTGGAGCTACAATTAATGCAATGCTTGCAGCAGTATTAGCAGAAGGTACAACAACAATAGACAATGCAGCAAAAGAGCCACACATAGTTGACGTCGCTAACTTTTTAAACACTATGGGAGCAGACATTCGTGGAGCAGGTACAGATGTTATAAAAATAAATGGTGTTAAAGAATTAAAAGGAAATGCTACATATTCAGTAGTTCCAGACCAAATAGAAGCAGGAACGTTTATGCTTGCAGCAGTAGCTTCTAGGGGAGATATTACTATTAAAAATTGTATCCCAGAACATTTAGACTGTATTACAGCTAAGATACTTGAAATTGGTGGGAATGTAAAAGATATGGGAGATTCTATAAGAGTTACAATGAATAAAAGACCAACAAAAGCAATAGTAAAAACTCTTCCATACCCAGGTTTTCCAACAGATATGCAACCACAAATGGGAGTGGTACTATCAATGGCAGATGGCACAAGCATGATCCATGAAAGCATATGGGAATCAAGATTTCAATATACTTCTGAACTAAACAAAATGGGAGCAAAAATTACAGCACAAGGGAAATCAGCAGTATTTGAAGGAGTTAATGAATTAACTGGTGCACCAGTATATGCAACAGATTTAAGAGCTGGAGCAGCACTAATTATTGCTGGAATTGCAGCAAAAGGTGAAACTCAGTTATATAATATAGAACATATTGATAGAGGATATGAAAACATCGAAGAAAAATTTAGAAAGCTAGGAGCAAATATACAAAGAGTTACAGAGTAAAGGACGAATACACAAATGTTTAAATTTTGTAGTTTATATAGTGGAAGTAGTGGAAATAGTTTATTTGTGCAAACTGATAATACTAAAATTTTAGTTGATGCAGGCGAAAGTGCCAAAAAAATTGAAACAGCTTTAAATAGCATAGATGTAAATATAAATGAAATTGATGCAGTTCTTGTAACACATGAACATTCAGATCATATAAAAGGGCTAGCGACAATATCAAAAAAATTTAACATACCAATATATGCAAATAAAGAAACATGGGAAGCAATGCCACAAGTTGCGGAAAAAACACAAAATCAAAATCTATTTAATGTAAATGAAAATTTTGAAATAGGTGATTTAAAAGTAATTCCTTTTAGCATACCACATGATGCAGCAAACCCATGCGGATTTAATATATTTTATAATAATCAAAAAATTAGTGTAGCAACAGATATAGGTCATATGGATAAAAAAATAATAAAAAATTTAGAAGAAAGTTCCTTTATATTATTAGAAGCAAATTATGACCCTAATATATTGTCATACTCAAGGTATCCATATTCTTTAAAGCAAAGAATAGCAGGACCAAATGGACATTTATCAAATGAAGCAGCGGGAAAAACAATTTCATATTTATTAAGTTCAGGATTACAAAATGTTATGTTAGGACATTTAAGTAAAGAAAATAATTTTCCAGAGCTTGCATATAAAACAGTTATTGATGAATTATGTGCTAATAATTTTGATGAAAATAAAATTAAAATAGGAGTTGCAAACCGTTCAAATCCAAGTGAAATATTGAATTTAGAGGTATCATAAATGTTACATATTGATTGTATATGTGTTGGAAAATTAAAAGAAGATTATTTAAAAAATGCAATATTAGAGTATTCAAAAAGACTTTCTAAATATTGCATTTTTAATATTGTGGAATTACAAGATGAAAAAGTTCCATCAAATTTGAGTGAAGCGGAAAGGCTTAAAATAATTGAAAAAGAAAGTAATAATATTTTAGCAAATATAAAAGAAAATAGTTATGTAATTGCCTTAGACTTAAATGGAAAACAATATACATCAGAAGAGTTTTCAGAAAAAATAGCGCAAATTACACAATATTCTTCACATATTACTTTTTTAATTGGTGGAACATTAGGAATGTCTAAAAGTTTGTTATCAAGAGCAAATGAATTAATATCATTTTCAAAAATGACATTTCCACATCAATTAATAAGAGTATTTTTATTAGAACAATTATTTAGAGGCTTTAAAATTCAACATAATGAAACATATCATCATTAATATATTGGTATTGTAGAGGAAATTTTAAATTATAATAAATTGGGGGCACTATAATTATTAAAATAAATAGGGATTTTGCCTATGAAAAAAACATATATAGGGGATATATGCACAAGAGAAATTTCCTCTACAAAAATAAAATCATTAATCTAAAATTTTCTTTAAAATCCTTATAGCTAAAAATTTAGAAATTAAATTTTTAAGAATAAAATATAAAGAAATAAAAATTATAATTTGAAATAACATATTATTTGTCCTTTTTTTTAATAAAAGTTATGAATTAAAATCTAAAAATATATTACTACCACTTTTTAAATTTGTCAACAAAAATTTCACGACATAATTCGACAAATCACTACAGAGGTAATCATTCCAGCTAAATCAGCTAATAAAGCCGCCAATAAAACAAAGCGGATTTTTTTTATTTTAACACAGGCTGTATAAATAGCAATTGTATAAAATGTAGTTTCAGTAGAACCCATAATTGTAGAGGTTATAATACCTATTAAACTATCAACACCATAATTTTTCATAATATCTACAGCAACACCAATAGAGGCACTACCAGAGATTGGTCTTAACATGGCTAAGGGCAAAATTTGACTAGGAATATTTAAAATATTAGTAACCGGTGAAATAATAGAAATTATAAAATCTAAAACACCAGAACTTCTAAGAAGTCCAATTGCTAAAAAAATTCCTAATAAAGTAGGAAATAATTCAACAACTATTTGCATGCCTTCCTTAGCCCCATCTAAAAAAGTATCAAATACTTTTACTTTTTCTTTTAAGCCATATAAAATAATAATTATTATTGTAGCAGGAATTGCAAAAGCAGACAAAAAATTAATTATTTGCATATTAACTCCTTTTAATCAAAAATTTTTATTTGTGCATTTTTATTAACAATTTAGTTGCACTAATACCCACAAAAGCGGCAACAACTGTTGCAACCCAAACTTGAATAATAATTCCACTAGGAGAACTAGAACCTAAAGAACTTCTAATTGCAATTACATTTGTTGGTATAAGCTGTAAAGATGCAGTATTTATAACAATAAACATGGCCATTGAATTGGTTAAGGTATCTTTTTTGGGATTATCTTGTTGCATGGTTTTCATAGCTTTTAATCCAAGAGGTGTAGCTGCATTTCCAAGTCCAAGCAAATTTGCAACCATATTCATAGAAATTTCATCCTGTGCTTGTTTATTATTTTTTAATTCTGGAAATAAAAAGTTAATAAAAGGCTTTAAAGCCTTGCTTAAAATATTTATTAAACTTGTCTTTTTTGCAATTTCCATTATTCCATTCCATAAACAAATAGTACCAAAAAAAGTAAGGGTTAACTGAACAGCAGAATTAGCAGAATCAAAAATTCCGTTACTTGCATTTTCAATATTTCCAGAAACAAGAGCATATATAATTGAAATTAAAATAAATGCAGGCCAAATTATATTTAACAAAAAATCACCTCTATTATTCAATATTATTCTAAAGAAAGTTTTTTATTACAAAATGACTTTCGACAAAATTCGACTATCAAATAAAAGAAAATTACAAAAAATGTTAATTTTTTATTTGATTTTACTTGCAATTACAAACTTTTTATGTTATTATCTAATATAGATTAAATTTGTCGAAAATTGTTGAAATGAGGAGGTGTTGTATGAAAGCTACAGGAATAGTAAGAAGAGTTGATGAATTAGGAAGAGTAGTTATCCCTATCGAACTAAGAAATAAATTTAACATTGCAGAAAAGGATCCAATTGAAATATATGTTGAAGGCTCTAATATAATACTAAAAAAATATGAACCAAACTGCATATTCTGCGGAAATTCTAAAAAATTATCAGAATACAAAGGTAAACTTGTCTGTGATAAATGTCTAGAAAAATTATCAGAAATTAAAGAATAAAAATAGATAAAAAATAGTGTAATAAAAACTACACTATTTTTTTTGTATAAAATTTTGATAAATTTCATTTTTACTAACATTTCTGTCTTTAGCAATTTGCTTAATAATCTCCTTTTTATCTAAACCCAAATTTTCATAAAAACTATAATGTTCCTCTAAACTCATTTTAGAAAAATCAACCTCATCAGCATTTTCGTTTTTATTTAAGTCTAAAATAATTACATATTCGCCTTTAGGTTCTTTCGACAAAGTTATTAATTCTGAAATTTTGCCATATATTTTTTGCTCATGAATTTTTGTAAGTTCTCTTACTAAGCATCCCTGAACATCTCCAACATTTTCTAAAATATCTTCTAAAGTTTTTTGCAATTTGTGTGGGGCTTCATATAAAATAACAGTCTTTTGTTCTTTAATAATTTGCAATAATTTTTCTTTACGATTTTTCTTATTTAAAGGTAAAAAACCATAAAAAGAAAATTCAGTTGTAGAAATTCCAGAAACAATTAAACTATTAATCAAAGCGCATGCACCAGGAATGGGAATAACTTCAATATTATTTTTGATTGCCTCTTTTACAATTTCCTCACCTGGATCAGAAATACCAGGAGTACCTGCATCTGTTACTATTGCTATATTTTTGCCAGCTAATACTTTTTCAATTAAACCCTCAGATTTCACATCTTCATTATGCCTATGATAACTAATCATTGGTTTGCTAATTTTAAAATGATTTAGCAATTTTAATGTTTGTCTTGTATCTTCAGCTGCAATTAAATCAACATTTTTTAATGTATCTATTGCACGAAAAGTCATATCACTTAAATTACCAATTGGTGTTGCTACTAAATAAATTTTTCCAGACATGGAGCCCTCCTTTTAATAATATAAATATATCATAAAAAAGTGTATTTGAAAATACTTGCAGATAATAAAAAACAATAATAATGAAAAAACATTATATTACAGCAACAGCTAAAACAACATCTACAAGAAAAAGATGAAAAACAAGTTAAGACTAATAGCAAACAATAATTAGTCGTTAGGGTAGGCCTCACAGTCTACTCTAATTTTTTGCATAAAAAAAGTATGTGCACTCGCAGATACACATACATCATCAACTTGTTCACTGTGATTAACACAAGTTTGTTATATTTTATAGTAAAATGATAACACATAATTTTGTATTTGTCAAATAATAATTTTTTAAGTAGAGGTTTGAAATTGACAATTGTGGTTTTAAGAATGATTATATATTTTCAACAATTCTTTTGTATAAGTTCCATCAGAATTATAAATATATAAGGGGTTATCAACTTTTAAAAATGGTTTTGCATTTTTAGTTGCCTTAATTAAAACTAAGTTTGGAGCTTTACTACTATTAGGTTGTACCAGCTTTAATTCTTTGGGTTCCAATTTATATTTTCTAAAAATAGATAAAATATCTACTAATCTTTCAGGTCTATGAACCATATAAATACTAGATTGGTCCTTTAACAAATAACTAGAAATTGAAATAAAATCTTCTAAGTTAGCAGTTATTTCATGGCGAGAAATAAGTTTTGATTTAATTTCATTTATTCCACCAGTACCTTTGGTCTTATAAGGCGGATTTGTTACTATAACATCAAAGGAATTTTGTTCATAAATATTTTTTAAATTCTTAATATCTTCACAAATAATTTCTATTTTATTTTGCAAATTATTTAATACAATGCTTCTAGTAGCCATATTAGCAACATCTGCTTGAAGTTCTACTCCAACGAATTTTGTAGCCTTAGTTTTAGCAGAAAGCAAAATAGGTAGAATTCCAGTGCCAGTTCCTAAATCAATAACTCTTGAATTTGATTTAATATTTTTTGCAAAATCAGAAAGTAAAACGCTATCCATACCAAAACAAAAACCACTTTTATTTTGTATAATTTTTAAATTATTTAATTCTAAATCATCAATTCTTTCATTTTCTTTTAATTCCATAAAATACCTCTATATAACTATATCATAAAATCATACTTTTGAAAATACTTGCTAAAAACAAAAAAATATTGTATTATATAAATACATGTGTCTATAGCTCAGTTGGATAGAGCGCTCGCCTCCTAAGCGAGAGGTCGCAGGTTCAATTCCCGCTAGGCACACCACTTTTATAAATCTAGGAGAAACTATGACAGAAAAAGAAAAATTTATGCGAGAGGCACTTAAACAAGCTAAAAAAGCATATGAAAAAGGTGAAATACCAGTTGGTGCAGTTATTGTAAAAGATAATAAAATAATAGCAAGAGCATATAATGAAAAAGAAGAAAAAAAAGACACTACTAAACATGCAGAAATTATAGCAATCCAAAAAGCTAGCAAAAAATTAAATGCATGGAGATTATCTGGTTGCGAAATGTATGTTACACTAGAACCATGTAGTATGTGTGCAGGAGCATTAATACAAGCGAGAATAAAAAAAGTATATATTGGAACAATGGACGAAAAAACCGGAGCATGTGGTTCAGTAATTAATCTATTTAGATATGAGTTTAATCATAAAGTAGAAGTAGAAACAGGAGTATTGCAACCAAGATGCGAAAAAATTTTAAAAGATTTTTTTAAAGAATTAAGAGAAAATAAAAAGAAAATTTAAAATATGGAGCAGTATCGAAGCGGTCATAACGAGGTTGATTCGAAATCAATTAGGCATGTTAAAGTGCCACGTGGGTTCGAATCCCACCTGCTCCGCCAATAAGTACATTTTTAAACTTATAAAGGAGAGAAAAATGTTTACAAACAACAGAAAACAAATGATAAAGTTAGTAATAGCAATTACTATATTAATTTTAATATTATTGGTAGTGGCAATATTAATGATGAAATACGAAGTCGAAGGCGAAACCAATATGCCATTTAAACTTTCAAAAATTATAGCTGTTGGTACAGTTGAAGGAGTAGAAAAAAGCGAAAGTGATAAAAAATGGGATTTTAGCATTTTTCAGAATAATGATATACATTTTTATATTGATCAAAATATGTCAAATTCAAAAGACTTATTAATAAAGTCAGTAAAAATAGATAATATAAAAGTGCTTGAAGAACCTCAAAAGGGAAGTATAAAAGCATATATGCCTAATAGTGAGGCTGGTAGAATTTTTGTATATGATGAACAATTTGAAATTAAAGAAAAATTAGAATTTAAGGGTGCAAGCCAAAGTAGTTCTACTAACTTAGAAATAGGAAGCAAAGGCGGAACAGTATTGTTTCGTATAAGCAATGCTGACATAGGAAGTTATAGTTCTGATAAGGATAAACAAATTGAACATAACGCTAGCTTGTTAGAAAAAATAGAAACAAATTATGAACAAATAAAATTTAAAGTTTCTTTTGATTTTACAATAGAAACAACAAAAGCAAAATATAAAGCAAATATTGAACTAAATCTTCCAACAAGTGAATTTGGGGAAGAAAAAAATTGTTATTTAGAAATAAATGACACAAGTAATATAATTTTTAAAAGAGTGAAATAATACTTGATATTTAAACTAAAAAAGTATATAATGCAAATGATATGATTAAAGTAAAGCATAGTCATTGTATGGAGAATAAACCAATAAAAGCCTATGAACCTTGTCAGATCCGGAAGGAAGCAGCAATAAGTAGATACTTTTGTGTGGAGTTATTCTCCATAGAGTGGCTAGTGCCCTAAATTTTCATATCATTTATCACTTTATATAGTATTTTAAACTTGTAACAATATAATAATTTTTAGAGCGTGGTTTCGTGGGGACCAGCAACTTAGAATGTGTTATGCAAAGTTTCACTAGTGGAAATTTGCATTATACATTCTTAGGCAGCTGGGGGTTGAAGCGATAAAAATTATTATATTGTTACAAATAAAACTATACTAAAAAGGAGAGAAAGTATGGCGTATACGGCTTTGTATAGAAAATTTAGACCACTAAAATTTTCAGATATGGTTGGACAAGAAGCTATTACTAAGACATTAAGAAATCAAATTATGTCTGGTAGAGTTGGTCATGCATATTTATTAAATGGTACAAGAGGTACTGGTAAGACTACTACTGCTAAAATTTTAGCAAGGGCCGTAAATTGTTTAAATCCTCAAGATGGAGAACCATGTAATGAGTGTGAAATTTGCAAAGCTGCATTGTCTGGCTCTTTAACAGATATTGTTGAAATGGATGCTGCTTCAAATAACAGTGTAGACGACATTAGAGCAATTCGTGATGAGGTTAATTTTTTACCAACACTTGCAAAATATAGAGTATATATTATAGACGAGGTTCACATGCTTTCAACAGGAGCTTTTAATGCACTTTTAAAAACATTAGAAGAGCCACCAGCACATGTTAAATTTATATTAGCTACAACAGAACCACAAAAATTACCAGCAACAATACTTTCAAGATGTCAACGTTTTGATTTTAAAAAAATATCAAATGATGATATTAGTAAAAGACTTGAATATGTATGTAAAGAAAGTAATATAGAAATTACAAAAGAGGCTTTAAAAATAATATCAGTTTTAGCAGATGGAGCAATGAGAGATGCTTTAAGTATTCTTGAAAGATGCATTCAAGAGGGCAATGATAAAATTGATGAAAATTTAGTTAAAGACTTAGTTGGAATTCCAAAGCTAACATTTATAGCACAAATCATGAGGGCAATTGCTGAATATAAAGTAGAAGATATATTAAAAACAATTGAAGATATTACTAATCAAGGAAAAGAGCTAAACAACTTGTTATGGGAAATTATTAAATATGCTAAAGATATGTTAGTATATAAAACAGGTGGGAAACTTGAAATATATAGCCAAGATGAATTAAAGCAAATGGATGAAATTTCAAAACAAATTTCAAAAGAAAGATTGTTGCAAATAATATATGCTTTATCAGAACTTGAAAATAATATGAAATGGTCTTCACAAAAAACAGTATTATTTGAAGTAGAAATGATTAAACTTTGTAGTCCACAAGAAAGTGTAAATACATCAGAACTTGAAGATATAACAGCAAGATTAAATAATTTAGAAAATAAAATAAATTCAGGAAATATTAAAGTAGCAGTTCAACAAAGTGCAGAACCAAAAGAAGAAAAGAAATTTGATAAGCCTGTAGGAAAAGTACACATAGAGCAAGTATCAAATTTAAATATAGAAAAATTACCTTTTTGGAATAAAATAATTGAGCAACTAAAACAAGATAGAAAAATGCTTTTAGCAAGTAACTTACTAAATACAGTTGCAACAATGTTAAATGATATGACAGTTGGCATAGTATTTCAAAATGGATTAACTCCATTTGTAAAAAGTATTATGGAAAAACCTGAAAATATACAAGAATTAACAAGGCTTGTTTCAATAGAATGTGGAAAAGAAATGAGAATTAAATTATTAGATTGTCAAGATGCTATTTTAGCTCAAAAAGCTAAAGAAAAAAGCTCAGAAGATACAATTAAAGAGGAATTAGATATTCCAGTAAATATTATAGAAGAATAGGAGTGTATTACAATGTCAAAAAGAGGTTTCCCAGGAGGAATGGGTGGATTTGGTGGAATGAACATCAACCAATTGATGAAAGAAGCAAAAAAAATGCAAGCAGATATGGAAAAATCACAAACAGAACTTGCAAACAAGGAGTTTGATGCAAGTGTAGGCGGTGGAGCAGTATATGTAAAAGTATCTGGCAGCAAAGAAGTAAAAGAAATTAAAATTCAAAAAGAAGCTGTTGACCCAGAAGATGTAGAAATGCTACAAGATTTAATATTAAGTTGTGTAAATGAAGCATTAAGAAAAGTTGACAGTGCACAAGCTCAAGAGCTTGGAAAATACAATATTCCGGGGTTAATGTAATATGTCATATTATTCACCATCAATAGAAAAATTAATTGAAGCATTTGAAAAATTGCCTAGCATTGGAAATAAAACAGCAGCAAGGCTTGCTTTTCATATATTAGATGCAAGTGAAGAAGAAACTAATGAATTTATAACAGCAATACAAGATGCAAAAAAGAATTTAAAGTATTGTTCTCAATGCTTTAATATTACAGATACAGACCCTTGCCCAATATGTGGTAATCAAAATAGAGATCATTCTATTATTTGTGTTGTTGAAGATGTAAGAGATGTTGTTGCAATGGAAAGAACACACGAATTTAAAGGTGTTTACCATGTATTACATGGTAGTATTTCTCCAATGAATGGGGTGGGGCCAGATGATATAAAATTAAAAGAATTACTTTCACGTTTAATGGAAGGACAAGTTAAAGAAATAATTTTAGCCACAAACCCGAGAGTTGAAGGGGAAGCAACAGCAATGTATATATCAAAACTTGTAAAACCACTTGGAGTAAAGGTTACAAGAATTGCACATGGAATTCCAGTGGGTGGAGATTTAGAGTACACAGATGAAGTTACTTTAAGCAAAGCACTAGAAGGAAGAAGAGAGTTATAAAAAATTAATAAGGTTTCATAATAATTTTATGAAACCTTATTTTTTTCTATCAGCCATTAAATTAATTATATCTATAACTAATTTTTTATCATAATTAGATAATTTTTGAAAATTAGTATTTATTAGCTCAGAAACAGTATAAATATTAGAATCTAAATATTCTCCTAACAAATTAGATGGAGCTATACCAAAAAAATTACATATATCAATTAAAGCAATACAGCCAGGTATACTATTGCCTTTTTCTATTTCATATATATAATTTGCAGATAAATTTGTTTTCTCTGCAAATTCTTCCCTAGAAAGTTTATTTTGTTTTCTTAAATTAAAAATATTGTTACCAATATATTTAGCAATTTCAGCCTTTCTGTTATCTAATTCCATATAAACTCCTCCAATACATAATATTATATATTTTTTTATTATGTATCTAAACACAATATATATGTAAAAAACATAAAAAAATAACAATATAATAGTAAAAAATTGTTGACTTTTTTTGTCGTAAATGATAATCTATAGAAGAAAAAAGAAGAAAGGAGATGAAAATATGTCAGAAAAAGGAAAATGTATTTTAGCTTACATATTTACATGGATAGGAGGACTTATTGTTCTATATGGAATGAAAGACAACGAAAGAAATACTAAAATCCATGCTGCACAAGCTATTATTTTAGGTATAGGTTACATGGTAATATATGCGATTTATAGATTTATTCCTATATATATTCCATTTTTCTCAACAATTGTGTATGGCTTATATATTGCACTTATAATTGTTGGAATTGTAAAGGTTAGTAAAGGGGAAGATCCTGAATTACCAGTAGTCGGAAAATTTGCAATGTCTATATTTGATAAAAAAATTAATGAATAATAATATTAAAGGAGAAAATTTAAAATGACAAAAGCTAAATATTTAATAATAACAATATTTACAATGGTAATGCTATTTTTAATACCAAGTATTTCAAACGCTGCAGTTGATGTAAAAAAAGAAGTATATGCTAACAATGGAAGTGCAAAATTTAATTTTACAGGTTTAACATTAGATAAAACACATGAATATGAATTTGGATTTACTAAAACAGCTGCAACAGCAGTAGAAAAGTGGCATTTAATTACAGTATACACAACAAGTACAGCAACTATTGATATTACAGGAGGAACAAAAGAATTTGCTGATGTAATTCTGGCTACAGAAACAGGTTATATTACAATTAAAGATAAAACAACTGATGAAATTGTATTACAACCATATGCTGTTGATTTGTCTATACCATATATAAATATAACAAACTATACAGTAATAAAAAATGGAAAGGATTTGGATAAAAATAATATACAAATCAATTTTTGGGATGCTGGAAAGAGTAAGGCATATTATCAATATGAACAAATTACTGATGAAAATGTTATAAAGAAATATAAAGAACTTAAAAGTCAAAACGGAGATTATAGCAGTTTACAATCATTATTAAAAACAAAAGAACCATCTACTGGTTGGAAAAGCTGGGGATATTGGAATGGGCATAATCATGTTGGTGTTGGGCAAGGATTCGGATATACACAAAGGACAATAAATATGTCAAATAGTGGTTTATATTATATGTGGATTTATCTTGCAGGAAATAATGTAAGAAATTTATATGGATACATATTAGTTGATAATTTAGAAGAAGAAATTGCATTAGATAAAATATCTTTACCAGCAACAAAAGAAGTAGAATTAGGAAAAACACTAACATTAACACCTACTTTCAATCCTGTAAATACTACAAACAAAATAGTAACGTGGAAATCAAGCAATGAATCTGTTGCTACAGTTGATAATGCAGGTAAAATTACACCTAAAAAAATTGGTTCAACTATTATTACAGTTACTTCACAAGATGGTACAAAAAAAGCAAGCTGTACAGTTACTGTAACAGCAGCTAAAAATATTGGAAATAATGATACTGGAAATAACAAAGGTGGAACTACTACAGGAAATACAAATAATAACACAAACAAACCAAATCAAGACAACACTAAAGCAACTGGAAAATTACCTCAAACAGGTATTGGAGTAGGAGTTATTGTAGTTATAGTAATTACTGCTTTAGGTGGAACATACGCATTTATTAGGACAAATAAATTAAGAGATATTTAATATTTGCTATTTAAGAGAGGATTTTAAACATACAACCTCTCTTAAATAATATTAAGGAGGGCATATAGTGAATCAAATTTTATTTGTACCAGATGATTACAAAAAGAATAATATAAATATAATAAAAAAGTATCTAAATTTTGGAGCTCAGCTCAAAAGAAAAAGGTTATTTATATTTCCACTAGTGTTTAGCCTAGCAATAGGAATATCCTCATATAAGATATATGCTATGGTTACAGATATGCAAGACACAAAAAATGATAATTATGTTCAAGTTAGTAATACTCAACCAGATAATGTAGAATTAAATAATATTCAACAAAATATTGAAAATTCTGAAAATAATGTCAATACAAATAATTCAACTAAAAATGAAGAAAACACAATTGATAATACTAAGGAAGAAACAAAAGTTGCTACTGATTCAAATGCTAAAAAAACAAAAACGGCAACATATAAAGCAAGTAATGGAAAAAGTTATAAAGTAATAGCAACATTAAATATTCCAAGTCTTGGCATAGAATACCCAGTTTTATCTTCAACATCAGAAGAATTACTAAAAATATCATTAAACAAATATTGGGGAGCCAATCCAAACGAAGTTGGAAATATGTGTATTGTAGGACATAACTATGAAGATTCAAGATTTTTTGGAAAATTAAATAAAATAAAAAAAGGAGCAATTGTAAAAATTACAGACTTAAGTGGAAAAACTTTAGACTATGAAGTGTATGATAGTTATGTTGTAGGTCCATATGATACAGATTGTACCAGTCAATTAACAAATGGAAATACAGAAATAACGTTAATAACTTGCTATAAAAATGGAACAAAAAGACTTGTAGTAAAAGCAAGAGCTAAAATATAAGATGTAGTAAAATTTAATGTTTACTACATCTTATTGTGTTTTATTTTAACAATATATCACAAATTTCTTTAGTAGAGTTCTTTTTAGCAAGTTTAATTGCATTTTCTTTCATATCCATAAGTTTATTTTCATCTTTAAATACTAAATCAATAATTTCTTCTGGATTATCGCTTGCTTTAAGCCATACACCAACACCTTTTGTTTGTAAAAACTCAGCATTTTCTTCTTCTTGACCAGGTATTGGATTAATAATTATCATAGGTAAACCAGAAGCTAAACTTTCAGTTGTTGTAAGACCACCAGGTTTGCTTACTACTAAACAAGATATGCTCATAAGTTCTGGAACTTTATCAGTAAAACCAAGAACTCTAACTCTACTTTCTGAATTGTTACTCTTAGCCAATTCTTCAAAAGCCTCTTTCATTTTCTCATTTTTGCCGGCAACAGCAACAATCTGAAAATTAGTAAGTTTTTTAATAAAAGCATCTAGTACTTGAACAGTTCTATCCTTTCCTAGACCAAATTCACCACCACCAAAAAATAGTATTACTTTTTTATCAGGATTTAAATTAAACATCTCATAAATTTTAGATTTATCAAAACTTTCAAAAAATCTATCAGACATTGGAATTCCAGTAACATGAATTTTATTTTCATTTATGCCAAGTTCAACCATATCTTTTTTCATATTATCATTTGAAACAAAAAAATTATCAGTATACTCATTACCAACAAGCCATTGATTATGAATAGCAAAGTCTGTTAAAATAGTAGCAATTTCACAATCAATTTTACCCTTTTGCTTTAAATAACTTGCCATTTGACTACTAAAAGGGTGTGTAGAAATAATTAAATCAGGATTAATTTCGTTAATTAATTTTCCCAATTTTTTAGCCATTAATTTATTACTATCTTTACTAATTTCAGCAAGTAATCCTTTTTGAGAACCAGAGTAAACCTTACCCCATAACTTTGGAGCTTTTTTAGCCATTTCTCTATAAGCACCTGTTGTCATTTTTTCTATTGGTTTATTTATGTATTTCATACAATCAATCATTTCTGTTTCAACATCTTTATAATTTTCTGTTATATATTTTTGAATAGATTTTGCAGCAGACAGATGACCACCACCATATGAAGCATAAAAAATTATAATTTTTCTCATAAAATTTGTTTCTCCTTTATTTATTTGAGTCAATTGTATCATATAATATGTAAAATTACAAA